>NZ_JARVTC010000006.1:0-226758 GCF_030208875.1 Pseudarthrobacter sp. MEB009 | reverse complement strand
ACACCCCGAATAACAACCACAACCGATAGCGTAACGGTGAGGGACAGACGGGACGCCACCGACCCCACCACAGGCAGGACAGGTTGGAGCGGTTGACCCGGGCAGAAACGCAAAATGGGGACAAATTAGGCCGGAATTCCGGTGATTAACCTCAAAAACTGGCGGAAACACGCGGAATTTGCCGTACCGCGGCGCCCAAGCTGGTAAGTTTTCGAACAGTGGCTTGTGCGCATGCCGTGTGCAGGCTCCAGATCAAACCGTCCAGGAGGACATAAATGGCTAAGAACCGTAGTGAACTTGTTGCAGAGGTAGCTGGCAAGGCCGGCACCAGCCAGGCAGCCGTCAACTCCGTCCTCGATGCCCTGTTCGAGGTCTTCGAGACGTCCGTCGCCGCCGGCGAAAAGATCACCATCCCGGGCTGGCTCGCAGTCGAGCGCACCGACCGTGCTGCACGCACCGGCCGCAACCCGCAGACGGGCGAGACCATCCAGATCGCCGCGGGCCACAGCGTTAAGCTGACCGCAGGTTCGAAGCTGAAGGCTGCTGTCTCCAACAAGAAGTAGGCTTTCCGGCCCGGCGCACAGCCGGCACCGGCAAGGAGCGGCAACCATCCGGTTGCCGCTCCTTTTGCTTTAAGCCGATTCGCCGCCCGCCCGGGCGTAGCGGACAATGGAATGGTGTCTTCTGCCGCCAAACCACGTTCCGTGCCGCTTCAGTCCCCTCCCGGCAAGGGAGGGCAGGGGCGCGACGGCGGCGCCCCGGGTATTTCGCTGGGCTGGCAGCTGGCGGGGCTCGGCGCCATGTTCCTGGGCCTGGCCGCCGCACTGATTTTCTCCGGCGCCGCTGCGGCCCGGTCGGTCTCCGACCCCGGTGAGCTGGTTCGCTGGGGCCTGCCCGCCAGCAAGGCCATCCACAACATCGCCCTTGCCACTGTTATCGGCGGCCTGATCTTCGCCGTGGGGATCCTGCCCAAACACCTGGGCGGCCGTAACCGCGGCAGGGCGGCCGCAGCCGACGGCGAGGCCGCCGAGCATCCGGCCTTTACCCGGGCCCTGTCGATTGCTGCGGGCGCCGGTGCCATCTGGACGCTCTCCGCCATCGCCGTCCTGGTGCTGACCTATTCCGATGTGGCGGGACAGCCGGTCTCCGGCGACGCGGAGTTCACCAAGGCCCTGGTTTACTTCATGACCGACATCGAAACGGGCCGGGCCTGGCTGGCCGTCACGATCATCGCCGCCGTGGTCACGACCGCCCTGTTCGGGGTCCGCTCCCTCGGCGGGCTGGCCCTGACCTTGATCCTGGCCCTCGCAGGGCTGGTACCCACCGCCCTGATCGGCCATTCATCCAGTTCCTCGGACCACGAAGGCGCCATCAATTCGCTGGGCCTGCACCTGGTGGGCGTCAGCGCCTGGGTGGGCGGCATCATCATGCTGGTGCTGCTCTCCGGAATCCTCACCGGCGCCAAGGCCGGCGCAACAACGGACCTCACCGAGGCGGTCCTGCGCAGGTTCTCCACGCTGGCCGGTTTTGCCTTCGTCCTGGTCCTCGCGTCGGGCATCATCAACGCCAGCATCAGGATCACCAGCTGGGCAGATCTCTTCGGCTCCGTGTACGGCCAGCTCATCCTTGCGAAGACCACTGCCACGCTGGTGCTGGGCGGCATCGGGTTTATGCACCGGCAATGGGTCATCCCGCAGCTGGGCCGCAAGGGCGCCGCCATGTCCACCCGCCGGGTCCTGTGGCAGCTGGTGCTGGCGGAGCTGCTGATCATGGGCGCAACGTCCGGGATCGCCGTGGCGCTGGGCCGTTCCGCCCCGCCTCAGCCCACCACCTATGCGCCGGACGCTTCCCCGGCCTTTATCCTGACCGGTTACGAGCTGCCCCCGGAACTGACCCCGGAGCGCTGGTTGACCGAGTGGCGGCTGGACTGGCTCTGGATTGCCGTGGCGCTGTTCGGCCTGGTTGCTTACGCGTTGGGCGTCGCCAAGGTCCTGCGGCGCGGCGACAAGTGGAACTGGTTCCGCACCATCAACTGGGTGGTGGGCCTGGCCGTCCTGACGTTCATCACCTCGGGACCGCCTGCGGTGTACGGCCGCATCCTGTTCTCGGCGCACATGGTGGACCACATGGCCCTGACCATGGTGGCGCCTATCTTCCTGGTGCTTGGCGCACCGGTCACCCTTGCCCTGCGGGCACTGCCCGCCCGCGGTGACGGTTCGCGGGGCGCGAGGGAATGGATCCTGGTTTTTGTCCACTCAAAGTTCTCGCAACTCGTGACGCATCCGCTGTTTGCGGCCGCCAACTTCGCCGGCTCGATTGTGCTCTTCTATTACTCGGACCTGTTCGGCCTCGCCATGCGGGAGCACGTGGGCCACGAGTTGATGAACGTGCACTTCCTGCTGACCGGCTACATCTTTGTGCTCACCATGATCGGCTCGGACCCGCTGCCGCGCCGGGCGCCGTACCCCATGCGGCTGCTCCTGCTCCTGGCCACCATGGGCTTCCACGCCTTCTTCGGGGTGTCCATCATGGGCGGCACCAACCTGCTGGCCGCCGACTACTTCGGCAACCTGGGCCGGACCTGGGGCCAGTCGGCCCTGATGGACCAGCAGACAGGCGGCGCCGTGGCGTGGGGCATCGGTGAGGTCCCCACCCTCCTGGTGGCCATCGGCGTTGCGATCATGTGGTCGCGGTCCGACCAGCGCGAGTCCAAACGCGTGGACCGGGCGGCGGACAGGAATAACGACGCCGATATGACCGCTTACAACGATATGTTTGCCAAATTGGCTGAACGCGACGCCAAGCTGGCTGACCGCAATTCAAAGCTGGAAGGACGCTGATGAGCGAAACAGTACGTACCCACCACCGGGTCCGCGCCTCCGAACTGGTGGGCCGCAACTGGTTGAACACCGGCGGCAAGTCCCTGGACCTTGAAGCCCTGCGCGGCAAGATTGTGCTCCTGGACTTCTGGACCTTCTGCTGCATCAACTGCCTCCACGTCCTGGACGAGCTGCGCCCCCTGGAGGAGCAGTACTCCGACGTGCTGGTCACCGTGGGAGTCCACTCACCCAAGTTTGAACACGAGGCCGACCCCGTGGCCCTCGCCGCCGCCGTGGAACGCTACGACATCCACCACCCCGTGCTGGATGACCCTGAGCTGGAGACCTGGAAGGCGTACGCCGCCCGCGCCTGGCCCACCCTGGTGGTCATCGACCCCGAGGGCTACATCGTGGCGCACCTGTCCGGTGAAGGCCACGCGGACGGCCTCGCGGTGCTGATCCCCGAGCTGATCGCCGAACATGAGGCCAAGGGCACCCTGCACCGCGGCTCCGGCCCCTACGTGGCACCGGTTGCCACCTCCGGCACGCTCCGCTTCCCGGGCAAGGCGCTTTTCCTGCCGCCGGGCCGCGGCTCCGCGGGCTCCCGGCAGGCGTCCGACGACGGTGCTGCCGCTGCCAAGGGTTCCTGGCTGGTCACCGACACGGGGCACCACCGCCTGGTGGAACTGGGTACCGATTTCCAGACGGTCCTGGCCGCCTACGGCACCGGCACCAAGGGCCACGTTGACGGCCAGGCCGCCGGTGACGCGGCCACGGCGCAGTTCAACGAGCCCCAGGGCCTGGTGCTCCTGCCGGACGATGTGGCAGCCTCAGTTGGCTACGACGTGGTCATCGCCGACTCCGTCAACCACAGGCTGCGTGGGCTCTCGCTGCGCGACGGGCAGGCCACCACACTGGTGGGCAACGGCATCCAGCGGCTGCTGGAGACCGGCCCCGCCCGGGTGGACGAGGACGCCGCCGGCTTCACCGGCCAGCTCAGTGCGCACCCGCTGGACGTCTCGCTGAGCTCACCGTGGGACGTGGTGTGGTCCGGCAAGCTCAACGCCGTGGTGGTTGCCATGGCCGGCACCCACCAGATCTTCGGCTTCGACCCCCGCACCGGCGCGGTCTCCATCGTGGCCGGCAACGGACTGGAGGGCCTGTTGGACGGTGCCGCCCACGAGGCCTGGTTTGCCCAGTCCTCCGGCCTGGCCGAAGACGCTGACGGGAACATCTGGGTAGCCGACTCCGAGACCTCGGCGCTCCGCAGGCTGGTCATTGACGACGCCGGCACCGTCACCGTGGAAACGGCCGTGGGCCAGGGCTTGTTCGACTTCGGGTTCCGCGACGGCCCCGCCGCCGGGGCCAGGCTGCAGCATCCGCTGGGCGTCACCGTCCTCCCCGACGGTTCCGTGGCCATCGCCGACACCTACAACGGTGCCGTACGCCGGTTCGACCCCGCGTCCGGGACTGTGTCCACCCTGGCCCGCGGCCTGGCCGAGCCGTCCGACGTGATCGTTGACCACACCCAGGCCGCAGGCTCCGAGCCGCTGTTGGTGGTGGTGGAAGCCAACCGGCACCAGCTGGTGTACGTGCCCATCCCCAAGGAAGCCCAGCAGGTGGACGAGGGCGCGTCCCGGACCCAGCGGCCCAAGAGTCCGGTGGCGCCGGGCCTCCTGGAGCTCACGGTCCGTTTCACGGCCCCGACGGGCCAGAAACTCGACGACCGGTGGGGAGACCCCACCCAGCTGAAGATCTCCGCCACCCCGCCGGAGCTGCTGCTCTCCGGCGGCGGCACCTCGGTGGGCCTGCGCCGCACCCTGGAGCTCTCGGCCGACGTCCCCGAAGGTGTCCTGCACATCACCGCCCGGGCCGCTGCCTGCGACGGTCCGGAGACCGAGGACGGCGAGATCCCCGACCACGCCGCCTGCCACCTGTACCAGCAGGACTGGGGCATTCCCGTGCTGCTGCAGGCGGACGGCGATACCGGGCTGGTACTGGACCTCCGCGGCATGGACTGACGCGCCGCCGTCGTCCGCTTCCGTAAAAGCAGCCGCCCCTGACGGAGCGTTGGGGGCGGCGGGCTAGAAGCTCAGCTGCGGGGTGACGCGCACAGCATCCGGGGTGACGTCCAGGCGGGTGGTGAAACTGAAGTCCACTTCTTCCTTGAGCGGGTACCAGATGCCGGTGAACGCGTTTTGCTGCAGGGCTTCCACGGTGGCCTTCCCGTCCAGGGGCGCCACCACCCACCGGCCGTCGAACGGCTCGATGGACACGCCGGGATACTTGGTGACGTTCCATTTGATGGTGCCGTCCTGGACCCGGTTGTTGCTGGCGTAATAGAACGGGCAGTCGGGCTGGAGTTTCTGCTCCTTGACCGCTTCGCCGGCGCAGCCGTCCAGGAATTCCTTGACCTTTGCCGCAACGTCCTGCTTCAGCCTGTCGGTGGCCTGCGTCAGCAGGTTCAGGGGCGCCACGGGGGCGTCCCGGGCCGTGACCGTCGCCCGGGTGGCAGGCGCGGCGAAGTACTGCCCGTTCAGGGAAGCCTCATATTCGCCGGGGTAAAACACCGCGAACGAGTTCCTGCCGTTGGGCATGTTGACGGCGGCGCCGTTGACGATCGCCTCGCTGCCGTTGACCACCGTGATGTCCACCGTGGGCAGCCGGGACGGGACAAACGCCCAGGTGTTAAAGAAAAGCCACTCCGTGCCGGTCTTTTCCAGCACAAACTCGCTGCGGAGCCGGCTGCCGTCAATGGTGTACTCCAGGGGAACCATCACGCGGTTGCCCGGCTGGTCCTCCGGATCGCCGATGTCCACGTTGGACAGCCGCGACGTTGCCGTCTGCAGCGCCGTCCCGTCCAGCATCGCGGCGTTGGACGGCGGAACCGTGGCACGCAGCAGGCCCAGGGCCCGGCCACCGTCGCCGCTCTGCAGCGCGTCCAGGTACTCGCGCACCGGTTGCTGCGCACTGGCCACCGTATTGTTCACCACGTTGACCGCCACGATGGCGCCGGCGACGGCAAGCATCAGGCCCAGCAGCCATCCGGCCGCTATCCTCACCAACGCTTGACTCATCTGCACGGTCCTTACACTAACGTGCGTGCCAATCCCGCTAAAGTCGGCGTGCGCGTGGCGCGTGGCGTTACGTCGCCGGAAAGACGCGTCCGACGGCGGCCCGCAGGCCCGGGGGACGGCCGGCAGGGTGCCGTTCCGCCAGGCGCGGGGAGTCCGCGGCGGCGGCTCAGCGGTGCTGGCTCAGCGGCGGCGCCGGGAGGACGTGCCGAACACGCCGCGCAGGAGTTCCCGGCCCAGCTGGGTGCCCACGGACCTGGCCATGCTTTTAATGCCGCCGCCCAGGGCCCCGCCCAGCAGCCCGCCGAGATCGCCCATCATCCCGCCGCCGGCGTTCTGTTGCGGGGCCTGGCGTGGCGCCTGCGCCCGGGGCTGTTCGGCGGGCGCCGGTGATGTGGGGGCGGGCCTGCTGCTGGGCCGGCCCAGGATTTCTTCCTCGATCCGGCGGGCCTCGGCGTCGAGATCGGCATGCCCGCCGGTGCCCTGCCCATCCTGGTTGGGTGCGCCTGCGGGCAGCGGGGGCTGGCCGGGAGCGGCCGGGCCGGTGGCGGTGGCCGACTTGCCCGTCAGTTTCTCGTACGCGGAGTGGTTGTCCACGGCAGTGCCGTACTTGGTAAGCAGGGCCGACGCGCCAACGCTTCCCTGGACCAGGGCAGGGTCGCTGGGTCCCATCACGGATTCGGGGGCACGCAGCCGGGTGAGGGCAACGGGGGTGGGCGCGCCCCTGTCGTTCATCACGGTGATGACGGCTTCGCCGATGCCGGCGGAGGTGAGGGTCTCCTCGAGGTCGTAGTCGCTGACCGGGAAGGTGGAGACGGTGGCTTTCAGGGCCTTGGCATCCTCGGGGGTGAACGCGCGCAGCGCGTGCTGGACCCGGTTGGCCAACTGGCCCAGCACTTCCGCAGGCACATCCTTGGGGGTTTGGGTGACAAAGAAGATCCCCACGCCCTTGGACCGGATGAGCCGGACGGTGGTGGTGATGGCGGACAGGAAGGCTTTGGAGGCGCCGTTGAACAGCAGGTGCGCCTCGTCCAGGAAGAAGACCAGTTTGGGTTTGTCCAGGTCGCCGGCTTCGGGCAGGTCCTCGAACAGGTCGGCCAGCAGCCACATCAGGAACGTGGAAAACAGCATGGGCCTGTCCTGCAGGGTGGGCAGCTCCAGGCAGCTGATCACCCCGCGCCCGTCCGGGGCGGTGCGCAGCAGCTCGGCGGTGTCGAACTCCGGCTCGCCGAAGAACTTCTCCAGCCCCTGGGCCTCAAGGTTGACCAGCTCGCGCAGGATGACGCCGGCGGTGGCTTTGGAGAGGCCGCCGAGCTCCGCCAGCTGCTCCTTGCCCTCATCGGAGGTCAGGAACTGGATAACGGCGCGGAGGTCCTTCAGGTCGATCAGTTCCAGTTTGTTTTTGTCTGCGAAGTAGAAGACCAGCTGCAGGCTGGATTCCTGGGTGTCGTTGAGCTCCATGATGCGGGACAGCAGGATGGGCCCGAACGAGGTGATGGTGGCCCGGACAGGAACCCCCACCCCGTCGCCGCCCAGGGCCAGGAACTCCACGGGATACGACTTGCCCTGCCAGGCCTGCCCGATGCTGTCTGTGCGGGCTGCCAGTTTTTCGCTGCCCGGCGCCGCGGTGGCAAGGCCGGAGAGGTCGCCTTTGATGTCGGCCAGGAACACCGGCACACCCGCCGTGGACAGCTGCTCGGCCATCATGTGCAGGGTGACGGTCTTGCCGGTACCGGTGGCGCCGGCCACCAGCCCGTGCCGGTTCATCATGGCCAGCGGCAGCCGCACCGGCGCGTCCTTGTGGAGTTCGCCGTCGATGATGGCGGCCCCCAGCTCGATGGTGGCGCCTTCCAGGGTGTAGCCCTTCTGGATGGTGGCGAGCTTCTCTGCTGTGGTTTTGATGGCCATGGCGTTAGCTTAGCGGCGGCAGGGCCCTTTGTGGTGGCGTGCGTCTCAGGGCTGTGGAACCGGGGGAAGTTCCTTGGTGAAGGCCAGCGCGCCAATGGTCTCGGGATCAGCGTCAAGGTCGAACTGCGCCTGGTAGCCGGTGCTGAGGTACAGGTGCTTGGCTTCGGGCTGCCTCGGTCCGGTGGTGAGGTACACGGTGGTGTACCCGGCCTGGGCGGCCACGGCCTCCAGTTCGGCCAGGACCAGCCGGCCCAGGCCGCGGCGCCGGTGCCCGGTGGCGGTCCAGATCCGCTTGAACTCAGCGGTGGTGGCGTCGTAGCGGCGGAACGCGCCGCCGGCGATGGATTCGCCGTTTTCCTGGATGATCAGCAGCGCCCCGCCGGGGGCGGCGAACTCGGCTGCCGGGTACCGGTTCAGTTCGTCGGCCACCTCCCGGTCGCCGAAGAGGTCGTTGTAGCGGGTGCCGTATTCGACGGCGAGCTCGTCCAGGAGCGGGCGGACCCTGGGGTCATCCATGGGCAGGCTCAGGACGGCCAGCGAGGCCGGGTCGAGGGGGCGGTGCGCCACAGTGGGTTCGGCAGTCATGGTTTCAGTTCTTTCCGACGGCGGCTGGTTGGGGATGACGGGTTGGTTGCGGATACTGCGTTGGTGCGGTCGCCGAAGCGGCGGCGGATGCTGCTGCGAGCGATTGCGCTGCGGCGAGGATCCGCCGGGCCAGGGCATCATTCTCCCGGAACGGTGCCGCGTTGGTCGAGGGCCGCGCAAACGCGCCGGCGCCCCAGCCCGAGGTGCCGGGCCCGATTCCGAAGACCGCCGCCTGGGGTTGGCCGCAGGCGCCCACCAGCTGAAGGTCCCCGTTGACCAGAAGCTTGCCGGTGGAATGGATCCCGTCCGCCGTCAGCAGCTGCTGCTCGGTGCCGAGCCCGGTTCGGTGCAGGGCGGCCAGGGCAGGGTTGCGGGTCCGGGCCAAGGAGGTGGCCGGCAGCCGGGCCTCGATGAAGGCGGTGGCGCTGATGCCCGCGCCGGACTGCCGGGACGTGGCGTGGAAGGCGCCGGTTGTTTCATCGGCTGAGACTTCCAGGCCGGGGCCAAGGAACTGCAGCAGCCCGGCGCGGTGCAGGGCCAGCATCTGCCGGAGCCGGTGCGGGGGCGGGCCGGAATCCACAAAGCTGAAGAACCCGTGCCACCAGCCGTGGACGGTCTGCTGCGACCGGGCATTGAGCCGCTCCGCGGGAACCACCCGGCCCAGTTCCATGTAGACGCGCAGCAGAGCCAGGAACAACGCCAGGGTTTCCGGATGGTCCGGGCTGTCGCGGAGGGCCAGGTCATGCTCGATGTAGCCGGCCACGGCGGCCTGGACATCCTCGGCGCCCTCGAACAGGCGTCCCTCAAACGGGCGGTCCAGCTGTTCCAGGTCAAGGTGGAGCGCGGCATCGGGTACAGCGGCGGCCACCAGGTCCCGGCGGGCGTCGCTGTACCAGTCCAGGCCCGCGTACTTCACTGCGAACGTGTCCCAGGCCAGGGCGCCGCGTCCGGGTGCACCTGTCAGCAGCTCGCGGTAATAGCCGTACCCGGCCTCCTTGGCGATCAGCGGCCACAGGTGGCTGCGGAAGTCCAGTTCCCCGTGCTGTTCCAGCAGCCCGGCCACCGCGTCCGCGGTGAAGAACTCCAACGGACCCGGCGCGTCACCGGCAAGGGCAGCGGAGATCTTCGAGTGGTAAGGAACACCGCGTCGGGACCCGGCCCACAACCGCGGTTCCCGTCCGGACGGAAGGTAGCGGAGCCCGCCGTCGGCCGCTTCTTCAAACCTGCCGCCGCGGCCTTCCATCAGGATGACCAGGAGGTCCACAAACGCCAGGCCCATGCCGGCCACAATGACGTCCTGGCCCGGTGCGATGGCCGAATAGTCGACGTCGGTGGTGTAGCTGGGTGCGGCGTGGAACCCGCCGTGGCGCCGGGCGAAGTCCTGCCACCGTTCGGACGCGGCATCAGGCAGGGAATCGGTGTGGCCCACCGCGGTGACCAGGAGGTCGGCGTGCAGGACCCGGCCGTTTGCCAGCGTGACGTCGTGGCCGCCGCCGTCGGAGGCGGTGATGTCCTCCGCGGTGGTCCGGTGCACCGTCAGGCTCCGGCCGAAGGTCCTGGCGGTCCTCCGGAAGAACCACTCAAGGTACTGGCTCTGCAGGCGGCGGGTGGGGAACGTGGCGCCGGTGAGGGTGCGCAGTTGCTCCTGGAGGGGGCGGGGAAAATCCGGGACGTCCGTGATGCTGCCGGCCAGGATCCCGGCGGCCCACTCCGCCAGCGACGGCCCGGGCAGCGCCGGGCCGTCGCAGCTTACGGAGTCGTCGGTAAACATGGTGATGTCTGCGGCCATGGAGTTCAGGAGCAGGCCCGGGTCCTGGTCGTAGCGCCAGATCCGGCCCGAACCTGGGACATGCGGCTCCACCACGTGGATCTTCACGGGGCCGGCGAAAACTTCCGGCCGGTTGGCTGCCAGCCTCTCCAGGACGCCTGCCGCACGGGGCCCGCCGCCAATAAAGACGATGGCCGGGATGGTGGCTGGCATGGGGGCTCCTGGTGGCAGGCGGTGGTGGGTTGCGGCAGCGGGACCCGGACATTGAAGGGGCTGCCGGAGTGCCATGGTAGGCAGCGTTCCCGACGGCGGTCGAGCGCCTTGTTCACGCCCGTTAACTCCGCGTCATCCCGCGTCAAGAAAGGCAAAAAACGGACTCATGACGCCGTGCGAAGCCAGGTGAAGGAATGCAACCTGCCGCCTTGCCGGGCCTCTCGGCGCGGTCCTAGATTTGCAGCCAGCAACCGCGGCAGAACGTCGCGGACCAGGGCGGATGCTCCGGGCACAGACCAGAAGCGAGGTGGCACATGAGTTCAGCAACAACAAGGGTGGCGCAGCCGGAACAGGCTGCGGACCCGTCCGCAGGACCTGCGCCGGCTGCTGCCGGTGCCGGGAGCCAGCCGCCGGCAGGTGGCCCGGGGCGGCAGGCCGCCGATTACTCCGCTTACCGCGTGGTGGCGGCCAAACACCCGTGGCGGTGGGTGGGCACCGCGGCCGTGGCGCTGGGCGTGGTGGCGATCGCCTGGTCGCTGGCCACCAACCCCCGCTGGGAGTGGGGCGTGGTGGCCCAGTGGTTCACCGCGCAATCGGTCATCAACGGCCTGGTGGAAACGCTGAAGCTCACCGCCATCTCCGGACTGCTCGGCTTTGTGCTGGGCTTCATCCTGGCGCTGATGCGGCTCTCTGCGTCCCCGCTGCTGGTCTCCGTGTCCTGGACGTTCTCCTGGATTTTCCGGTCCACCCCGCTGCTGGTGCAGATGCTGCTCTGGTACAACCTGGGCTACCTGTACGAAAAGATCAGCCTGGGCATCCCGTTCACTGATGTCCGGTTCTTCGAAATCCAGACCACCACCCTGATCAGCCAGTTTGCCGCTGCCGTCCTGGGCCTGACACTCAACCAGGCTGCCTACTCCGCGGAAATCATCCGCGGCGGCATCCTCTCCGTGGACCAGGGCCAGCTGGAGGCTGCTGCGGCGCTGGGCATCCCGGCCTGGCGGCGGTCCACCCGCATCGTCCTGCCGCAGGCCATGCGCGCCATCCTGCCCACCGCCTTCAACGAGATCATCGGCCTGGTCAAGGGCACCTCGATCGTCTACGTGCTGGCCTACTCGGAGCTCTTCTACACCGTCCAGGTCATTTACAACCGCACCCAGCAGGTCCTCCCGCTGCTCCTGGTGGCCACGCTCTGGTACGTGGTGATCACCTCGGTGCTCAGCGTCTTCCAGTACTACATCGAACGGCACTACTCCAAGGGAGCGGTCCGCAACCTGCCCCTGACGCCGTTGCAGAAGGCCCGCAAATTCTTCGCCACCCACGCCGTGGACAGCAACCGGGCAAGGAGCCTCTGATGACTGAAACACCAACCCGCGGCCTGGTGGAAATCACCGGGGTCAGGAAATCCTTCGGGACCACTGAAGTCCTTAAAGGTGTCAGCCTCACCGTGGAACCAGGCGGCGTGGCAGTCATTGTGGGCCCCTCCGGCTCCGGAAAGTCCACGCTGCTGCGCACCATCAACCACCTCGAAAAGATGGACGGCGGCCACATTTCGATCGACGGAAAGCTGGTGGGCTACGAGGTCCGCGGCGAACGGCTGCACGAGCTGCGGGAAAAGGACATCCTGAAGCAGCGCACCGAAATCGGCATGGTGTTCCAGAACTTCAACCTCTTCCCGCACCTGACGGCGCTCGAGAACGTCGCCGAAGCCCCGGTGGTGGCACAGCGCCCCGGAAAAGCCAAAAGCACCAAGGAGGAAGCACGGCGCCGCGGCCTGGAACTCCTGGACCGCGTAGGGCTCAAGGACCGCGCCGACGCCTACCCCCGCCAGCTCTCCGGCGGCCAGCAGCAGCGCGTGGCCATTGCCCGGGCACTCGCCCTGGACCCCAAGATCCTGCTGTTCGACGAGCCAACGTCCGCACTAGACCCCGAGCTGGTCAACGAAGTGCTGGACGTCATCCGTGAACTGGCCAAGTCCGGCACCACCCTGATCATCGTCACCCACGAAATGGGCTTCGCCCGGGACGTCGCGGACACCGTGGTGTTTATGGACCAGGGCCAGATCGTGGAACAGGGCACACCCCAGGAACTCTTCACCAACCCCCGCGAACCGCGCACCAGGAGCTTCTTCTCCAAGGTCCTCGAACCCGCCTTCAACATCTAAAGGATCCACCATGGCTTTCTCCTCCAGTCTCCCCGGCGCCGGCCGCCGGCACCCGCGCCGCGTCCGCACCCTTGCCGCCCTGCCCGCCGTCGTCCTCCTGGGCACCGCTGCCTTGTCCGCGTGCGCCGACCCCGGCGCCTCCGCCGCTGGAAACGCCTCGGCGGCGGCGGAGCCGACGGCTGCCCGCAACGGCGTGGTCTACAACACTTCGCCGGACCAGCAGCGCATCCGGGCAGAGAAGGACGCCGCGCTCGCCGCCAAGGTGCCGGACCTGATCGGCAAGGACGGCAAGCTGACCATCGCCACCACGGCAGGGTCGATTCCGCTGACGTTCCACGCCACGGATGACAAAACGCCCATCGGCGTGGAGATCGACATCGCCCAGCTGGTAGCGGACAAGCTGGGCCTGGACCTGGACATCCAGGTGACCTCCTGGGAAAACTGGCCGCTGAAAACCCAGTCGGGCGACTTCGAAGCCGTGTTTTCCAACGTGGGCGTCAACAAGGACCGGGTGAAGCTCTTCGACTTCGCCACCTACCGGGCCGCGTTTATGGGGTTCGAAGCCAAAAAATCCGCAAGCTACGACATCAAGGGCTCCGACGACATTTCCGGCCTGAAGGTTTCCGTGGGGTCCGGCACCAACCAGGAAAAGATCCTGCTGGCCTGGAACAAGGAACTTGAGGACAAGGGCAAGGCCCCGGCCACGCTGCAGTACTACTCGTCCGACGCCGATACCATCCTGGCGCTGTCCTCAGGCCGCACGGACCTGAACATCGCCCCCTACCCGTCCACCGTGTACCGGGAAAACACCCGCGACGACCTCAAAGTGGTGGGCAAGGTCAATGCCGGCTGGCCGGCAGAAACCCTGGTGGCAGCCACCACGCTCCGGGGCAACGGCCTGGCCCCGGTCATCACCGAGGCGCTGAACGCCGCCATCAAGGACGGCAGCTACGGGGACGTCCTGGAACGTTGGGGTTTGAGCGAGGAAGCCCTGCCGGAGTCGGCAACGGTCACGGCGGAAAGTTTCGGGGCCGCAAAATGAAGTTCCAGGTCCTGGACATTATTCCGCACCTGAAGAACCCGCTCACCGGGGACATCGTTTCCACCGCGGACCGGCTGAACCAGGTGGTGCAGACCGCACAGCGGGCCGAGGAACTGGGCTACGACGGGTTCTCCGTGGGTGAGCGGCATGCGGGGGAGTTCATCTCCTCCTCGCCCACCACGGTGCTGGCGGCCATCGCTGCCGTCACGGAGCGGATCCGGCTGCAGACCGGTGTCGCCGTCCTTTCCGTCCTGGACCCGGTCCGGGTGGCCGAGGACTACGCCACGATCGACCAGCTCAGCCGCGGCCGGCTGGAACTGGTGATCGGCAAGGGCAATGAGGTGCTCCAGTACCCGCTCTTCGGCCTGGACCTGGACCACCAATGGGAGCTCCTGGCCGAAAAGTATGAACTGCTGCGCCGGCTGTGGCGCGAGGAGAACCTCACCTGGTCCGGCCGGTTCCGGGCACCCCTGACCGAGCCCACCACCACCACGCCCCGTCCGTTTGACGGCCCGCCCCGGATTTGGCACGGCTCTGCCACAACGCTGACATCGGCGGCCCTGGCCGCCAAGTGGGGGGACCCGCTGTTCACGGCGAACGCCATCCAGCCGCGGGAAAACTACCATGTGCTGATCCAGCACTACCGGGACGAATACGAGCGCCACGGCCATGACCCGAAACACCAGTATGTTGGCTCGGGCAGCGGCGCCGGTGGTGTGTTTATCGCGGACACCACGCAGGAGGCCATCCGCCAGTTCGGGCCTGTGTACGAGGCGCTGACCCGCAACCGCAACGTCCCCGGCAACAACTCGCCCTTCCGGGACATCAACCACGCGGTGGCGGAAGGACCGGCCCTGGTGGGCAGCCCCGAACAGGTGGTGGACAAGATCCTGAGCTACCACGGGCTGTACGGCCACGACCTGCAATCCATTTCCCTTCCCACCACCCTTCCCTTCGGGCAGCAGCTGGACATCCTGGAGCGGTTCGCCCTTGAAGTCATCCCCGCCGTGCGGGCCGCCGCTCCCACCACCTTGTGGGAGGCCGAAGACCCGTACGGGCTGCGCCCCGAACCTGCTGTCCCAGCCACTTCCATCCAGACCAGGAGCACCCTTGACTACGCACGCTGAAACGACGCCGTTCGCCGCTGAGTGGGAAGAATGGCACACAGCCCACGAACAGCACCGGGCCTCCCCGCACGGCTTCCTCGCCGTCACCCACCTGCATTGGCTTGACGCCACGCCCACCCCGCTGGACGGCGCACCGGGCACCTGGAGCGCGGATGCCGACACCGTCACGGTGGTCCTGGCGGCCGGCGAAAGCCTGGAGCAGGACGGGCAGGAGCTCAATACTGCAACGGGCACCACCATCACCTTTGGCCCCATTCCGGAACGCGGCGGGATCAACCTCGCAGCCGGTAACGCAGTGGTGGAACTGGCTAAACGCGGCGGGCTGTACATCGTCCGGCCGCGGCACCCGGACAACGCCCTGCTCGGCACCTACCAGGGGACCCCTGCCTACGCCCCGAACGCGGCCTTTGCCGTCCCCGCGACGTATGTGCCCTTCGAAACGCCGCGCACCACCACCGTTGGCGCCGCCGTCGAGGGCATCCAGCACGTTTACGAAGCCCCGGGCGAGCTGCGTTTCCGGCTCGAAGGCCAGGACCTGTCGCTGACCGCGTTCAACGGTTACACGGCCGGATCCCTCACGGTGCTGTTCACGGACCAGACCTCCGGAAAGACCACCTACGCCGCCAACCGGTCGGTGTCCGTGGCTCCGGCCGCTGATGGATCGGTGGAGCTCGACTTCAACCGCGCCGTTAACCTTCCCTGCGCCTACACCGACCTTGCCACCTGCCCGCTGCCGCCGGCCGAAAACCGGCTTCCGGTGGCCATCGAAGCCGGCGAAAAGACACCCTACGAACGGAAGGACCAGCAGTGAGCACCGCAGCTACAGCACGCCCCGGTTTCCTGGCCATCGAACTCGACGGCGCCGGCTGGGACGGGGCCGGATCCGGCACCCTCGCCGCCGCCGTGCTGGCAGTGGAATCCGCAGGTTTCCACGTGGCCACGTTCAAGGACGCCCCGGAAGCGGGCCGTGCCAACGCGCTGCAGCGCGCAGCCTTTGCCGGCCCCGTGACCCGGTCCATCGCCTTGGTTCCCGAAGTGGACACCGTGTACACCGAACCGTTCCACGTCTCCACCCAGCTGGCCAGCCTGGACTACGTTTCGGGCGGCCGGGCCGGCTGGATTGCTACGGCAACCGAATCCCCGGCGGCCGCCGCAGCTGTGGGCCGGCGCAGCGTCACGGGCGAAGGCCTGGCCAAAGAGGCTTCGGCTGCGATCGAGGTTTCCCGCAGGCTCTGGGATTCCTGGGAGGACGACGCCGTCATCCGCGACGTGGCCACCGGCCGCTACATCGACGTGGACAAGCTCCACTATGTGGACTTCACCGCCCCGGAAGAGGCCGGCCCCGGCTATTCCATCAAGGGCCCTTCCATCATTCCGCGGCCGCTTCAGGGCCAGCTGCCGGTCATCGCCCCGCTGGGCCTGCTGGGCAGCGGACTGGTGGACGACGCCGCAGTGGACGCGGTCCTGGTGACCGCACCCACGCCCGAACTGTTGACCGCAGAGGTCCGGGATGCCCGCAGCCGGCTGCGCACCGGGGTGGCCATCATCGCCGAACTTGACGTGGTCCTGGACTCACGCGGGCTGGCAGCGGCAGACCGCCCCGCGCCGGCGGACAGCGGCCGTGCGCTCTTTACGGGCAGCGCGGCCGGGCTTGCCGCTTTACTGGCACCGATCCTGGCGGTAGCCGACGGCGTCCGCCTCCACCCGGCGTCGTTCGATGTGGAACTCGACGAGCTCTCCCGCGTGGTCCTGCCGGAGCTGCGGCGCAGCGGCGCCCTGCGCGCACCGTTGCAGGATGCCACCTTCCGGGACCTGCTGGGCCTTGACCGCCCCGCCAGCCGCTACGCCGACGCCGCCGCAACCGCCATTGCCGCCGCAGAATAAGGAAAAACCATGACTTCGCACAGCAGTGCTAAATCCGATCCCACCGTTTTTGCGCCCTCGGGCACCCTGCAGTTCGGCATCTTTTTCCAGGGGGTGAATTCGGGCACCATCTGGAAGGCCGCCGAATCCGGCTCGCAAACGGACTTCGAATCCTTCCGCCGGCTGGTGCAGACCGCAGAGCGCGGCCTGTTCGCCGCCTTCTTCCTGGGCGAAGGACTGCGGCTCCGTGAACACCTGGGCCGGATCCACGACCTGGACGTGGTGGGCCGCCCGGACGCGCAGACCGCCCTGGCGGCCCTCGCCGCCGTCACCACCAACATCGGCCTGGTAGCCACTCAGAACACGACCTACAACGATCCCGCGGACCTGGCACACCGGCTGGCGAGCCTCGACCTGATTTCCGGCGGCCGGGCCGCCTGGAACATCGTTACCACCGACAACGCCTGGACCGGAGCGAATTTCCGCCGCGGCGGCTACCTTGACCACGCTGACAGGTACAAGCACGCGGAAGCCTTTGTGGAGACCGCCAAACGGATCTGGGATTCGTGGGAGACCCCCGCCGGCCCGGCCCGCCACGTACGCCACGAGGGCCAGCACTACACCGTGGACGTCACGCCCCGCCTTCCGCGCAGCGCCCAGTACCGCCCGGTGCTGTTCCAGGCCGGGGATTCCCCGGAAGGCCGGGACTTCGCCGCCCGGCAGGCTGACGTGATCTTCTCCGCGCATCCCAAGCTGGAGAAAGCCATTGAATTCCGCACCGACCTGGTGGCCCGGACACTGGCGGCAGGCCGTCCTGCCAACGCCGTCCAGATCATGCCGGCCAGCGAGTTCATTCTCGCGGCCACCGACCAGGAGGCCCAGGCCAAGAAGGAGTGGGTCCGCAGCCTGCAGATCGGGCCGCAGCAGGCCCTGGCCTACCTCGAACAGTTCTGGGGCCGGGAGCTCTCCGGCTACGACCCCGACGGGCCGCTCCCCGAAATCGATCCCGTGGTGGAGGAGACGTCCGAGACGCGCGGCAGCGGATTCCACGGCGCCAAAGCGCGGCAGCTCGCGGACCAGTGGCGGGCCGAGGCGAAGGACAAAGGCCTGTCCATCCGGCAGTTCGTCTCCGCCAAGACCTCCCGCATGGACGCCACGTTTACCGGCTCCTACTCCGCCGTGGCCGATCACCTCTCGGAATTCGCCAGGGTGGGGGCTGTGGACGGCTTTAACATCTCGCCGTGGCTCATCCCCACGGGCCTGGACGACATCGTCAACCACCTGGTGCCGGAACTGCAGGAACGCGGCGTCTACCCCACGGAGTACCGCGGCACCACGCTCCGGGAAAACCTTGGCCTGGCGACGCCTGTCCGTTCCGGCGATGCCGTCACCGCCGCCGGCCCGGTCCGGCATGCGTGAGCAGGACAGCTCCGCGGCGGAATCCACCGCGGAGCTGGTCCGGCTGGAGCTGACCGTGTGGGAACAACTGCTCTAGGGCACCTTGGCCTCCAGTCCGGCGGCGGCAGCCGGTGCTTCCTCCCCGCCCGGACCCGACGAAGGATGGGCTGCGACGGCCGCGGCATGCTCGGCCAGGACACCCGTTTGATGGCGGATCTTCAGGCGGTACAGCAGGGCGCCGCCAGCGGTGACGGCGGCGACGAAGATCACCCCGCCCCACTGCAGGTACCACTCGAACGGAGGCACCGAGTTGTAGATCTCGGGGCGCGGCCAGATCAGGTTCACTGTCATGGCGGCGCCCCACAGGACGGCGAGGATGTTCACCGGCAGCCCCCATTTGCCCATGCTGAATCCGGCGTCGGAATTTTCACCCGGCCACCTGCCCAGGAGCCGGTTGCGCAGCATGGGCGCAGTGACCAGGAGATATGACAGGTAAATCAGCACGATGCTGATGCTGGACAGAATCGTGAAGATCGCCGGTTGCATAACGTTGATGAGCAGCGGCATAACGGCCAGGGCGCCGATAACGATGGCCGCGACGGTAGGGGTCCTGCGGACCGGATCCACTTTGCTGAGCTGCCTGCTGAAGGGGAGGTTGTTGTCCCGCGCCATGGCGAACATCATCCGGATGGCGGCCGCGTGGACGGACAGGGTGCAGACCACCACGGCCACCACGATGCAGACAAGGAAGGCTTTGCCGAAGGGTCCGCCCAGGACGGAGAGCACGATGTGCTGCAGGCCGCCGTCGGCAGAACCGATTTTGGGATCGGTGAGGTCCGGCGCGGCGAGGATGCCAAAAAGCAGGATCAGGCCACCGAGCAGGAACGAGGCGGTGACGGCCCGCAGGATGGCCTTGGGTGCCGTGCGTTTGGGGTCCTTCGTCTCCTCTCCAAGAGAGCTGGCGGTATCGAAGCCGTACATAACGTAGCCGGATGCCATGGCCCCGATCAGGAAGACGCCGAAGAAGCCCAGGTCATGGCCTTCCCCGAAACCGGTGGTGTCGAAGAAGACCTCAGGCCCCCGCACCACATGCCAGCCAAGCGCTAGGATCAGCAGGACGGCTGCCACCAACTCCACAAAAACCCCAACGCTGTTGATCCGGGTCATAAGCTTCACGCCGAACGCGTTGATGAGGGTGGAGATGGTGATCATGATGGTGGCCAGCACCACGCCGTTCATGGCAAAGTCGAACGGGCCGGTGCCGTCACCAACGAACTGGAACCCGGACCAGAGCTGCGGCAGGGTGAGCTGCAGCGCCAGGGCCACGGACCCCAGCGCCATGATGGAGGACAGCAGCAGCAGCCAGCCGGCCAGCCACGCCGACGTACCGGACGCCAGCCGTTTGGCCCAGTTGTAGACGGATCCCGCCACGGGGTAGCGGCCGGCCAGTTCGGCGAAGCACAGCGCCACCATCAGCTGGCCAACGAAGACAATGGGCCAGGACCAGGCATACGCCGGTCCGGCCATGGAAAAACCGAAGTAGAACAGTTGAAAAACGCCGGTGAGGATGGAGATGTAGCTGACGCCTGCTGCAAAGCTGGCGAACTTGCCGATGCTCCGGTCCAGGGTCTGGGTGTAGCCGAACTCGTCCATGCCGCTTGAATCAATACTCTTGCTGGGTTCCAACATTTGGACTCCTCGATCAGAAAAGCACGATGGTGATGACGCCTGGTACTCAGGCGTGGGAGGCGCTGAACTCCAGTTCGGCCGTTGTCGTTTCGCCGGTGCGGCCGGCGCGGATGAGGTCCGCGCAACGCTCGCCGATCATCATGACGGTGATGTTGGGGTTGACTGTGATGTGTTCAGGCATCACGGAGGCGTCAGCGACGCGCAGTCCTGTGACGCCCTTGACCCGCAGCTCGGGATCGAGCGGCGACATCCCGTCGTCGGGCGGGCCCATCCGGACGGTGCCGACGGGGTGGTAAACCGTGTTGTGCGTCTTGCGGATGTAGTCCTGAAGTTCCTCGTCGCTTTGTGCCCCGATCCCGGGCGACAGCTCACGCCCGGCCCACTCGGCCATGGCCGGCTGGGCGGCGATCTCGCGGGCCTTGCGGATGCCGGCCACCATGACCCGCATGTCGTGGCCGTCGGGATCCGTGAAATAGCGTGGATCCACCATCGGCTTGTCGCGGAAATCGCGGCTGCGCAGCCGGACGGTGCCGCGGGAACGGGCGTGCGTGACGTTCGGGGTGAGGGAAAAACCGTTCTCGGTGGTGGGGTAGCCGTACCGCAGGGTGTTCATGTCGAACGGTACGGAGCCGTAGTGCATCATCAGGTCCGGGCGGTCCAGGCCTTCCTCGGTGGGGCTGAAGATGCCGATCTCCCACCACTGCGTCGAGCTCTGCACCATTGGCTGTTTGGCCTCGAATTGGACCACGCCCTCAGGATGGTCCTGCAGGTTTTCGCCTACGCCGGGGGAGTCCACCAGGACTTCGATCCCGTGCCCGGCAAGGTGCGCCGCGGGGCCGATGCCGGAGAGCATCAGCAGCTTGGGCGAGTCGATGGCGCCAGTGGACAGGATGACCTCGCGGTGGGCGGACAGCCTGTGGGTCCGGCCGAACGCCGAGTCCACAACGTCGACGCCGGTGCAGCGCTTGTCCGCGTCGAACACCAGCTGGCGGGCGCGGAGGCCGGTCAGCAGGGTGAAGTTTTCGCGCTCCATGATGGGGTGGATGTAGGAGACCGAGCTGGAGGACCTGGTGCCGTTCGCGCGGCGGTTGATCTGGAAGAAGTTGGCGCCGTTGACCACCGTGGTTCCGGTGTTGAACTTTGCCCGGGGGATGCCGGTCTGTTCGCATGCATCCAGGAGCGCGACGCCGGCAGGATCCACCGGGGGCACGTTCATCAGGTGCACGGGGCCTGAGTCACCGTGGTGCGGCGCGTCAGGGCCGGCATCCTCGTTGGTTTCCAGTCGCTGATAGAGCGGCCAGGCGGTTGCAGAGTTCCAGCCGGTGGCGCCGTACTTCGACTCCCACTCGTCCAGGTCCTCGCGCGGGGCCCAGAACGCGATGCAGGAGTTGTGGCTGGAGCAGCCGCCCATCACCTTGGCGCGGGCGTGGCGCATAAAGGAGTTGCCGTTCTCCTGCGGTTCCACCGGGTAGTCCCAGTCATAGCCGGATTCCAGCAGCTCCATCCAGCGGTCCAGCTGCAGGATCTCGGGCAGGCCGCGGTCATCCGGGCCGGCCTCCACGAGGGCCACGGTCACGTCCGGATCCTCGCTCAGCCGGGCGGCCACTGCGGCTCCGGCGGATCCGCCACCAATAACGACGTAGTCGAATCCGCGCCCGGGAAGATCCCCGATGTTTTCCACGTGCATCTAGTTCTCCTTGCTGTGGTCAGCAAACCAGCCGGTTACCTGCGGGCTGGTGTTCTGGTAGGTGTGCTTGGCTTCCTGGTACTCGGCCAGGCCGGTCGGGCCCAGCTCGCGGCCGACGCCGGACTGGCCGAAGCCGCCCCACTCGGCCTGGGGGAGGTAGGGGTGGTAGTCGTTGATCCAGATGGTGCCGTGCCGCAGCCGGGACGCCACGCGCTGCGCCTTGCCCGCGTCCTGGGTCCAGACCGCTCCGGCCAGGCCGTAGACGGTGTCGTTGGCGATGGCCACCGCCTCGTCCTCGGTGCGGAACGTCTCCACCGTCACCACCGGGCCGAACGCTTCGTCGGTGACCACGGACATTCCCCTGGCAACGCGGTCCAGGACGGTGGGCTGGTAGTAGAAGCCGGCGTCGTACTTTTCCCCAACAGGTGCCGCGCCGCCGCACCGCAGCCGCGCGCCCTCGTTGATGCCGCGCTGGACGTAGGCGTGGACCTTGTCCCGGTGGGCCGCGGAGATCAGGGGGCCGGTTTCTGCCGCCTCGTCGAAGGGGCCGCCAAGCCTGATCGCCTGTGCGCGGCGGACCAGTTCGGCCACGAAGCTTTCGGCGATGGATTCCGCCACCACCAGCCGCGCCCCGGCCGAGCAGACCTGCCCGGAGTGGACGAACGCGCCGTTAAGGGCGTTGTCGACGGCGGCGTCAAAGTCCGCGTCCGCAAACACCACGTTGGGGTTCTTGCCGCCGAGCTCCAGTGCCACTTTCTTGACGGTGCCGGCTGCGGCGGCCGCGATGCGCTTGCCGGTTTCCAGGCCGCCGGTGAAGGAAACGAGGTCGACGTCGGGGTGTTCGGAGAGCGGCGCGCCTGCCTCCGCGCCGGCTCCGGTGACGAGGTTGGCGACGCCGTCCGGCAGGCCGAGGTCCTGCAGCAGCTGCATGGCCAGGATGGCGGTGGACGGGGTCAGCTCGGAGGGCTTCAGGACGAAGGTGCAGCCGGCGGCCAGGGCGGGGGCGATCTTCCAGGCCGCCTGGAGCAGCGGGTAGTTCCAGGGCGTGATCAGGCCGCAGACGCCCACGGGTTCGTAGGTGATTTTGCTGACGACGGCGGGGTCCCCGGCGTCGACGATGCGGCCCGCCTGCTGCCCGGCGAGCCTGCCGAAATATTCGAAGCAGGCGGCGATGTCGTCCATATCGATGCGGCTTTCGACCATCCGCTTGCCGGTGTCCAGCGACTCGGCGCGGGCGAACTTTTCGCGGTGTTCGCGCAGTCCGGCAGCGACCTTCAGAAGGAAGCTGCCGCGATCCGGGGCCGGGACGTTCGACCAGACTCCTGAATCGAAGGCGGCCCGGGCTGCAGCGATGGCGCGTTCAGCGTCTTCCTGCCCGGCTTCGGATACGGTGGCGGCCAGTTCGCCGTCGGCCGGGTTGCGGATGTGGCGCACCGCGCCGGATGCGGCAGGCTCCCACGAGCCGTTGATGAACAGGGTGGCTGCTGGCACGTCGTCAGAAGGTGTGGCGTAGGTCATACGGAGGACATTAGCTGAAGTTGAACGACTGTTCAATGCTTTTTTGAACAAACGTTCAAGATGTCTCAGGCCGATACCGGTTGCTGGAAATGGTCCGCCTTGGGGCGGGGCTGGGCCCGACGCCTAGGTCTGGCTGCCGGCCTGTGGGGCGAAAGCGATCTCTTCCGTGCGGGCGATGCTTCGCTGGATGGAGGCCTCATCCACGCCCAGCAGTGACGTCAGCCACATGCCGTTCTGCACCACCACAATGTCTGCGGCCCGCTCCCGGCATTCCTGCCAGGCAAGCCCGGGGATGGCCTTCGAGACGAGCGCCGCGAGCCCGTCGAGATACCCGTCGAAGGCGGCGGCATTAATCTCGGCATAGTCTGCATCGGCCTGGGCGAGGGCCCAAAGGTGAAGGCGCAGGGACAGGTACCTGGTGGTCAGGAGGTCGGCACCGGCGATCCGCCGCAGGGCCCTGCGGAGTTGTTCATCCGGTTCGGCCGAGGGGTCCGGTGCCAGCAGCAGGAGGTCCTGCTCCTCAACCCGGTGCAGGGCGGCCCGTATCAGGCTGGTTTTGTCGTCGTAGTAGTAGTTCACCAGGCCCAGCGCGACGCCGGCCTCCCGGGCCACCGCACGCATGCTCACACCCGAAATGCCGTGCCGTGACAGCAGTTCCAGGGCCGCCTCGAGAATGCGCGATTGCCTGTCAAGCTGCTCACCTGAGTTCACGGTCTTTGTCCCCATCTGGCCAGAGTATGCCAAACCCGCCGGGAGCCCACATTCGAAGAATCCCAGCCCCGCCGGAGCGGGGCTGGGATTCAGTCGGCGGGAGGTCCCGTTATTTTTTGGGCAGGCCAGGCGGGTTCAGCTCGGACTTTTTGATGGCTTCGGAGGTGAGGCCCCAGCGGTCCAGGATCTTGGCGTAGGTACCGTTGTCGATCAGTTCATTCAATGCCGCCTGGGCGGCCACGGCGAGGTTGTTGCCCTTTTTGGTGGTGAACGCGATCTCGGCCGTCAGGGGCCAGCCGCCGTTCAGGGTGCCCACCTGCTTGGTTTTGCCGTCCAGGGCGGCCTTGTAGGCCGAGCCCGCGTTGGGGGCAAACGTCAGGTCCGCCCGGCCGGACTGCAGTGCCAGCGTGGAGGCCGAGTCGTCGTCGTAATACTGGAATTCCACCGGCGCCAGGCCGTTCTTTTTGTTTTCCTCGTCCCAGCGCACCAGGATGGCTTCCTGGTTGGTGCCCGAGCCCACAATGATGCGCTTGCCGGCCACGTCCTTGGCTTCCTTGACCTCGCCGACGTCGGAGTCCGTCTTGGCGTAGAAGCCCAGTAGGTCGTTTCGGTAGGTGGCGAAGTCGAACTTTTCCTTGCGGGCCTCGGTCACGGTGACGTTGGACAGCACGGCCTCGTACTTGCCGGACTCAACGCCCAGCGGCCAGTCGGCCCAGGCCACCGGAAGCACCTCGACCTGCAGGCCCAGGGTCTCACCCACGGCGTGGGCGATGTCCACTTCGCTGCCGATCACGGTTTTGTTGTCCGTGGCGAACAGGCTCAGCGGCGCGGTGCCGCCCGTGGACACTACCGTCAGCTTGCCGTCGGCCTTGATGGCTTCGGGGACCAGGGCGGCTGCCTCGGCGTCGACAGACACCTTGAACCGGTCCTGCTCGGGCGCCAGGTTGAACTGCTTGCCGGCCGCGGTGGTGGCGGCGCCGGTGGCCGGCCCTGCGGCCGCGGAGGCGCCGGGGTCCGAGCAGGCGGCGAGCCCCAGCAATGCGGTGATGGTCAGGGCCGCGGCCGCGAGCGGCTTTGCCTTAATGGTGGCCATTTTTTCTCCTGGGAGGTAAGGACTGATGCAGCGGAAGTGTGCTTGTGCAGCAACTATCCGGCAGCCCTCCCCGCCAGGCCAAAGGCCTCCGCAACCCGGAGATACGCGGCGTAACCGCCGTTAACCGGGCGACCGCGGCGGTCATATTCGTGGCGGCATCACCCGGCGCCGGAAAAGGCCCGGTCCGCCGTGGCCGGGCCTTTCCGCATCCGAGTGGTGCTACTTGCCGGCTGCTTCGAGCTCAGCGTACGTGGCGTCGTCGAGGCCAACACCGGCCGAAGCCAGGTTCTCCTCGAGGTGTGCCACGGAGCCGGTCCCCGGGATGGGCATCATCACGGGGGAGCGGCGCAGCAGCCACGCCAGCGCCACCTGGGACGTGGTGGCCCCCAACCGCTTGGCGGCAGCATCCAGCGGGCCGCCGGGCTGCGCCAGTTCACCGGCGGAGATGGGGGCCCAGGGGATGAACCCGATGCCGTTCTTTTCCGCGTACTCCAGCACGTCCGCCGAACTGCGGTCCGTCAGGTTGTAGCGGTTCTGGACAGTGGACACAGTGAAGTGCCGGCCGGCCGCCTCCAGTTCCGCAACGCTGACCTGCGACAGGCCCAGCGCACGGACCTTGCCCTCGTCCTGCAGCTCGCGCAGCACCCCGAACTGTTCCTCGGCGTCCACTTTGGGATCGATCCGGTGCAGCTGCAGGAGGTCCAGGGTGTCCACCTTGAGCTTCCGCAGGCTCAGCTCGGTCTGCTGGCGCAGGTATTCCGGCCGTCCCACCGGAACCCAGCGGTTCGGCCCGGTGCGGGTGAAACCCACCTTCGTGGCGATCTTCAGGCCCTCCCGGTACGGGTGCAGGGCCTCGGCCAGGATCTCCTCGCTGATGTTCGGGCCGTAGGAGTCTGCCGTGTCGATGAAGTCAACACCGAGTTCGACGGCGCGGCGCACCACCGCGACGGCGGCCGCCCGGTCGGTGGGCTCGCCCCAGACGCCATCGCCGACGATGCGCATGGCGCCGAAGCCAAGTCTGTGCACCGTGCCGAGATCCTTAAGGCTGATGGTGGCGGAAAGTTCCAGCTGGTTCGTATCAGGGGTCATGGAGGCGGCAACAGCCCCAGTGTGCCGGGTATTCCGGAAACCCGTCGAAATAAGCCGGGCGCCGCCGTCGTTATACCTGCTGTGCCTGCCGTGACCCGGCCGGCATTTCCAACGCAACGCTCTGAAAGGCCGGCAGCACCGTGACTCTTCCCCTCTCCATCCTTGATCTGGCAACCATCGGCAAAGGCCAGACGGCTGCGGAGAGTTTCGCTGGCAGCGTGGCCATGGCGCAGGCGGCCGAGAAGCTGGGATACCGGCGGGTCTGGTACGCGGAGCACCACAACATGTCCTCCATCGCGTCGTCCGCCACCAGTGTGCTGATCGCCCACGTGGCGGCCCACACGGAAAGCATCCGGCTGGGTTCCGGCGGCGTGATGCTGCCCAACCACTCGCCGCTGACCATCGCCGAGCAGTTCGGCACCCTGGAGACCCTGCACCCGGGCCGGATCGACCTGGGCCTGGGCCGCGCGCCCGGCAGCGACCAGAACACCATGCGCGCCCTGCGCCGCGATCCGATGTCCGCAGACAGCTTCCCGCAGGACGTCCTGGAACTGCAGGGCTACCTCACCGGTCCCACCCGGGTCCAGGGTGTGGAAGCGACCCCCGGCAAGGGCACCGACGTGCCCCTCTACATCCTCGGCTCCTCCCTCTTCGGCGCCCGCCTGGCTGCCCAACTGGGATTGCCGTACGCCTTTGCCTCGCACTTCTCGCCGGCGGCGCTGCAGGATGCCGTGGCCACCTACCGACGCGAATTCAAGCCGTCCGCACAGCTGGACGCCCCGCACGTGATCGCCGGCGTCAACGTCATCGCCGCAGACTCCGCCGCAGAGGCGCAGGCCATGATGCAGGCCACCAAGCGTGCGCGCGTGTCCCTGTTCTTCGGCGGCGGCCGCGAGTTCACGGACGATGAGGCCGACATGGTGCTGGATTCCCCGCAGGGCCAGCACGTGTCGCAGATGATGACGTACTCCGCCGTGGGCACCCCGGATGTGGTGCTGGACTACCTGGACTCCTTTGGCCGGCACGCCGACGCCGACGAACTCATCGTGGCCCACCAGAGCACCGGGACCGATTCCCGGCTGCGGTCCGTGGAGCTGCTGGCGGAAGCCGCCGGCCTGCTGCGGGTCTGATTCCCACCGGCGCCCCGACTTAACATGGCGGCAATCACCCCGATATTCAGGTGAAACTGGCCGGCGGGACCATGGTCAGTGTCCCCTCCGGCGTCCGTGGATGCCGGGGCGGGGCACCACCCGGCAGTCCGCAGCCCGCGGCAGTTTCCCCGGGCCGGGCCTGCCGCGAGGAGCACCAGGATGGCGACGCCGTTGAAC
The DNA here is from genome assembly GCF_030208875.1 of Pseudarthrobacter sp. MEB009. NCBI lineage: Bacteria > Bacillati > Actinomycetota > Actinomycetes > Micrococcales > Micrococcaceae > Pseudarthrobacter > Pseudarthrobacter sp. MEB009. Next base: position 199,682 of record NZ_JARVTC010000006.1, on the reverse strand, counting down.
CAAAGCGTTGCGGACTCCGCGCTCCTCACCCGGTCACTTCCCCTGGGCCTGCTGCGCGCCTTCGTCCAGACGGACGCAGCGGATGACGGACTCACGCCGGCACTGCTTGCCGAACTGAAGGTCCTGGCCCGCGTCCCCGGCCTGCTGGTGGCCTGCAACTACGGCGGCACCCTTTGCGACGCGGAGGGCATTTCCACCGAAACCCTGCCGCTGGGCAGCGCCGCGATCGCGCTGCGCGCCCTGGCCGCGTTGCCCAACACCCACGCCGCTGTCATCTCCGGCCGCTCGCTCCGCGACCTTGCCGCTGTGTCCCGGCTGCCCGCGGAAGTGCACCTGGTGGGCTCCCACGGCGCGGAGTTCGACATGGGTTTCGCGCACGCCCAGACCCTTGCCACGGAAGCCCTCCTCCAGAAGGTCGGCGCCGAACTCAACGAGGCGGTGGGGTTCATGAAAGGCATCTGGATGGAACGCAAACCCGTTGCCGTCTCAGTCCACACCCGGCCGGCCGCCCCGGACGTGGTTTCCGCCGTGACGAAGGCCGCCCGGGAGATCGCCGCCCGGCACGGGCTCGCCTTCATCGTGGACGGCTCGGTGCTGGACCTGTCCATCCTGGAGCCGGCCAAAGCAGACGCGCTGGAGAACCTCCGGTCCCGGCTGGGCGCCAGCGCCGCGATGTTTGCCGGGGACGCCGCCAGCGATGAACTGGCCATGGCAACGCTCCGCGGCCCGGACATGGGCCTGCGGGTGGGCGCCGGGAAGTCGGTGGCCGCGCACCGGCTCCGGGACCCGGAATCCTTTGCCCGCGTGCTGGCCATCCTGTTTGAACTGCGCCGGGCCTGGCTCTTCGGCGAGGACGCCGTGGGCCTGGAACGGCACTCGATGATCGGCAACGGCTCCGTCACGGCCCTGGTCACGCCGGATGCCAAGATCTGCTGGATGAGCCACCCGCTGCCGGATTCAGGCTCCCTGTTCGCCCACATCCTGGGCGGGGACGCCGCCGGCCACTTCACAGTGGCCCCTGTCAAGGCCTCCCAGGTCCTGGGGCAGCGCTATGTGGACAGCACCATGATCGTGGAAACGCGCTGGGCAGACGTCACCGTCACCGACTACCTTGAACCGGCCCCGGACGGCATCACCAGCCTGGTCCGCGTCCTGTCCGGCCATGGCGCCGCCACCATCACCTTCGCCCCCAGGCCTGACTACGCCACCGCCCCTTTCAGCATGGAAGCCCGGGGCGATGAGGTGCACGTGATGGGCACCTCGGAGCCCATCATCCTGCTGGCACCCGGCGTCACGTTCAACATCACCTCCGATGGCCGCCACGCCACCGCCACGGCCGCCGTAAACCTGGCCAACGGGCCCGTGGTGCTGAACCTCCGCTGCGGTGACACCGAGCCGCAACCCGCCGATCCGGCGGGCGAGACCGGCCGCCGGGCCGGCGTAGCGCTGCACGCCCGACAATGGGTGCAGAACCTGGCGCTGCCCGCCGTCAAGCCGTCCCTGGTGCGCCGCTCCGCGCTGGTACTGCGTGCCCTGGTCCACCAGCCAACCGGCGCCGTGCTGGCCGCCCCCACCACGTCCCTGCCGGAGGGCATTGGCGGAACCCGGAACTGGGACTACCGCTACTGCTGGCTGCGGGACGGGTCCATGACCGTCAATGCCCTGGTTGACCTGGGTTCCACCAGTGAGGCCGCAGGATTCCTGGCCTGGCTGGGCCGGATCCTGGCCAACGCCCCAGGCCCCGAGTGGCTCCACCCGCTGTACTCCGTGACGGGCGCGCCGCTGTCCACCGAGGCCGTCATCGACAGCCTGCCCGGATACGCCGGCTCACGGCCGGTCCGGATCGGGAACGCCGCCGACCACCAGGTCCAGCTGGACGTCTTCGGTCCCATCGCCGAGCTGGTGAACAGCCTCAGCGAGCGGGAGGACGCGCTCGCCGATCCCCACTGGGAGCTCCTGGTGCAGATGGCTGCTGCCGTCCTGGCCCGCTGGCATGAGCCGGACCACGGCATCTGGGAAGCCCGCCGGGCCCCGCGCCACCACGTCTACACCAAGGTAATGTGCTGGGTCACCCTGGACCGGGCGCTGCGTACCGCCGAACGCCACGGAAGGGCGCCGAAACCGGAATGGGCTCCTGCCGCTGCGGCCATCAAGGCCGAAGTCCTGCAGGAAGGCTGGGACGCGGCGGCTCAGTCCTACACGGTGGCCTACGACAGCCCGGACCTTGACGCGGCCGTCCTGCACATCGGCCTTTCGGGCCTGCTGGACGTCACGGACCAGCGCTTCCTGGACACCGTCACGGCTGTGGAACGCGAACTGCGGGTGGGGCCCACGGTTTTCCGGTACAGGTACGACGACGGCCTGCCGGGTTTGGAGGGCGGGTTCCACATCTGCACCACCTGGCTGATCGAAGCTTATGTCGCGGTGGGCAGGATCGAAGAGGCCTGGGACTTGTTTGACCAGCTGGTCAACCTGTTCGGGCCCACCGGGCTGCTGCCGGAGGAGTACGATCCCGGCACCGAAACCCACCTGGGCAACCACCCGCAGGCGTACTCGCACCTGGGCTTCATCCGCTGCGCCAGGATCCTCGACGCCCACCAGGACCAGCACGGCACCCGGAAACGGCACGACGAGGCCAGCCGGAGCTAGCCGTCAGCGGGACGCGCGGAACATTTCCGGCGCCGGCCGGGTGCCGGTGGCCAGGTCCGCGAGGATCCGGCCGATCACCGGGGTGAACTTAAACCCGTGCCCGGAGAACCCCGCGCCGATGACCACCGGCCCGATCCGGTCCAGCACAAAGTCCTCATCGGGGGTGCTGGTGTAGGTGCAGCTGATGGCCTCGAATGCGTCCGCGTCCACCCCGGGCAGCCAGGTGCGGGCGTAGGACTGCAGGGCGGCCAGCTGCGCCGGTTCCGGCAGGAAGTTCCGCCGGTCCGGGTCCACCTCGGGACCCACCCCGTGCCAGCCGGCCTTGATCCCCTCGCCCGGGGTCTGCATGCCGTACACCGGGGAGTACCAGTCTCCGTAGGCTGACCCGGCACCCGGGTAGTGGTTGAACCCTGGCCAGAGCGCCCCTTCGTCTGCGATGCGGAAGTGCGCGGGCTGTTCCTGCGTGACCCGCAGCCGCGGGAACCGCAGCCCTGCTCCGGACTCCCCGCCCAGCAGCTTCCCGGTCCAGGCGCCGGCCGTAACCACGGCCTGGGCGGCGGTGACCACCTCCGTGCCCGTGGCGGATTCGAGGACCAGCCGGACGCCGTCGGTCAGGATCTCCAGGGCAGCCACTCTGGTGTGGTGCCTGATGTCGGCGCCGCGGGCGGCGGCGAGCCGCTGGAAAACCGGGAGGGCCGCATCCGGGTTGAGCTGGCCGCCGTCGGGCATGTGGAGCACCTGCCGGTCGAAGCGGATGCCGCGCCAGCGCTCGGCCGCGGCGTCGGGATGGAGCATTTCGGCCCGGATGCCGGCCGCCTCCAACGCCGCCGCCACCGCGGGAAGCCGCGGGTGCGGGCCATGGCTGGCGATGCCGGTGCGTTCCAGCAGTGTGGTGCCGCCCTCCTGCTCAAGGTCGTCCCACAGGGCCAGTGACTCGGCGAGCATGGCGATGTATTCGGGCCGCTCATAGCCGGGATTGAGGTTCCGGGTGGCGCCGTGCGAGGCCCCGATCTTGTGCCCCGGGCCGAACTGCTCCACCAGGGTCACCTGGCGGCCCCGCCGGGCCAGCGCCCAGGCGGCGGCGGAGCCCATGGCGCCGCCGCCGATGATGACGGTGTCGAGGATGGTGGCCATGAGTTCTCCGGTTCTGGTTCGGTGGGTAAATCCGTTGGGCGCTTAAGGCTCAGGCGAGGAGCAGGGCGACGCCGATCATGGCAGGGACGGCGACTACGGTGGTGATCAGCACGGTGTCTTTGGCCACCGTCAGCCCTGTTTTGTAACGGCTCGCGGCCACAAATACGTTTTGGGCCGTGGGGAGCGCCGAGGTGACCACCACGGCGAACAGGGCATGCCCCTCCATGCCCAGCACAAACCGGGCAAACACGTACGCCAGGGTGGGGTGGACCACCAGCTTGAACGCGCTGGCCAGCAGCGTGTCCACGCGCCGGCCGGCGTCGGCCTGCAGTGGCCGGGTCCCGTTCAGGCTCATGCCGAAGGCGATGAGCATGGCGGGGATCGCGGCCCCGCCGATGAGGTGGATTGGTTCCATCACCAGGGCGGGGATCTGTACTCCCGTTCCCGCAACCAGCAGGCCCAACCCCGAGCCGACGATCATGGGGTTGCGCAGGACCATGAGGATGAAGCGAAGGGGAGTGGTGCGGTGCGAGCTGGTGCTCGAATCCAGGATCATCAGGAACAACGGGGTGAAGAATGCCAGCTGGAAAATGAGCAGCGGCGCCACATAGCTCGCGTCGCCCAGGACGTAGACGGCAATGGGGATGCCCAAATTTGCTGAGTTGGCCAGTGAAGCCGCCATGGAGGACATCAGGGCTTCCGGCAGGGAGCGCTTGAGCCACAACCTGGCGATGGTGAAAAATATCAGCGCGGTGGCGATCGCGCCCACGGCCGTGACGAGCAGGGGAGCCGCGAAGACTTCCTGCAGGTGCGCTTTGCTCAGGGTTTCGAACAAAAGAGCCGGGCTGGCCACGAAGAAGGTCAGCGAACTGAGGACGTTGCGGGCGTTCTCGCCCAGGATTTTCCGTCGGCCAACAAACCAGCCCACCAGGATGATGGTCCACACCACAAAAAAACCCGCCAACACGCCTAGCACGGCACGCGCACCGCGGGGCGGAAGGTCAACAGACGGGGGTTCACAACCCCCAGCTAATCAGATTTAAGCCTGAAGGGCGGGTGTGGCCGGCGAAAATACCGCCATCCGGACAGGGACTACGCGGGCAGGGCCGAGTTGTCCAGGGCGTACGGCGGCCGCACCAACCCAGGGGTGATGCCCTCGGCGGGGTCGGTGCCCAGCTGGATGATCCTGTTGCCGGCATCCACATGGACCACGCGGGGAGTGTACGCGCGGGCTTCCGCGGAAGTCATCTGGGCGTACGTAATGAGGATAACAACGTCGTTCTCCTGCACCAGGTGCGCTGCCGGGCCGTTGATCCCCAGGACGCCGGAACCGCGCTCGCCGGCGATGGTGTAGGTTTCCAGCCGGGCGCCGTTGGTGACGTCCACGATGGCCACGAGTTCCCCGGGCAGGATGTCGGCAGCGTCAAGCAGGTCCAGGTCAACGGTGACGGAACCTACGTAGTGCAGGTCCGCGTGCGTGACGGTGGCCCGGTGGATTTTGGACTTGAACATTGTTCGATTCATAACGGACCAAGTCTACGCCGGAGCCCAGCCGCGGCGCTGTGACGCAACCGACAGTGGGGCGCTATGACCCGTCTCCTGCCGCTGGCCATCGCCATCGCCCGCCACTTCCACCGCACTGTTGAGGAGATCTTCCATGCAGACTGAACGATTCCTTGGCCAAAACAAGCCGCTGATGGTGGGTCTTTGCCTGACGGGACTCGCGACCGTTGTGGTGGTAGGGCTCCTGCTGCGCGAATACGGGCCCGGCAACATGGGAAATGGCTTCCTGGTGGGCGGTGCGCTGGGGTTGGCCGCGGCAGGCATCGGCGTGTGGCGGGCCATGCGCCGGCCGCAGTCCGTCACCACCTTCGAGCGGGCCTTCGCGCAGACCGGGGATGAACGCGATAACGCCGTCTTCACCAGGGCGCTGGCGGTGATGGGCCTGTTCTCGGTCCTGTTGACCTGCGCCGCCGTGGTGGCGATCGGCCTGGGCGCCCCGGTGGAGGTGGCTCTGGCGGTCCTGCTGTTCGCCGAACTACTGACCGGCGCGGTGGCCTTCCAGGTCATCAACAGGCGCAGCTGAGGACCGGCCCGCCCCGGCTGCCACCGCTGCGGCCGCGGCGGCAAGGGTTTCCCGGGCCGCCAGGATGGCCGGCCTTTGGGCGCTGGAGCGGCGGACCGACGTGAAGATGGTCCGGTGCGGCCTGCCGGGCAGCTCCACCAATTGGGCCGTGGTGCCCCGGCCGGTCCACACCAGGTCCGGCATCAGCGCCACGGCGTTGCCCGACTCAATCAGGCGCGCCTGTGCCTGCAGGTCGGCGGTCTCAAAGCGGACATCCGGTTCGAAGCCGGCGCTGCGGCACGCCTGTTCCGCCCAGTGCCGGGACGCGGCACCCCGCGGTTCCATGACCCAGGCGAGGTCCGCGGTGTCCTCGAGCGAGCGGATGGTGGTCCCGCCGTCGGCCGCCGGTGGAACCGCAAGCCGGATGGCATCCGTGGTGAGCCTCAGCCGGTCCAGCTCAGGATAACGGGGTGCGGCGTGGCCCGGATACTGCTCCGCGATGACCAGGTCGAAGTCCCGCGCCCAGGTCTCATGAAGGGCCGTTTCGGGCTCCCGCTGGATCATTTCGATCCGCACCTCCGGATACGCGGTGGCCATCCGGGTCAGCGTATCGGGCATCAGCGCCAGGGCTGCCGACTGGAACACGGCGATCCGGACGGTTCCGGTGACGGTGGTCAGGGACGCGGCAAGGTCCGCTTCCGCCTGCTCCATGGTTTCCAGCAGCTGGGCGGTGTGGGCCACCAGGACCTCGGCCTGCGGCGTCAGCTGCACGCGGCGGCCGGTCTTGCGCAGGAGCTCAACCCCCACTTCCTTCTCCAGCAGGGCCAGCTGCTGGGATACCGACGACGGGCTGTACTGCAGGGCCTCCGCCACCTCGGCAAGCGTCCCCCGGATGCTCAGCTCCCGGAGGAGCCGCAGCCTGCGGACATCAAGCATGGAATTCCTTATCGAATCTAATGAATATCGGTTAGAAGTAGTCACTTTATCTAACGGAAGCCGCTGTGCATACTGTTGGAACCCAGTTACCCCCGTCACAGCCATCTCCGGGCGCCGCGTCGGGGTCGCACCCCAAGCAGGAGTCATCCATGAGCAGCAAAGACCTGAGCCAGTCGATCATGCGGCGCAAGCCCATTGACGACATCGAAGAAGAGAGTAAAAACAGCGGGCTTTTTAAGTCCCTGGGCCTGTGGCAGCTCACGGCCATCGGCGTCGGCGGCATCATCGGCGTCGGCATCTTCTCGCTTGCCGGGCTGGTGGCAGCCGGCAGCGAAGGAACACCAGGGGTGGGGCCCGCGGTGCTTATTTCCTTCCTGATTGCCGGCCTCGCGTCCGCGGCGGCTGCCCTCTCTTACGCCGAATTCGCCGGCATGATTCCGCGGGCAGGCTCGGCCTACACCTACGGCTATGTGGCGCTGGGGGAAGTCATCGGCTGGTTCATCGGCTGGGACCTGCTGCTGGAATACATCGCGATCGTGGCGGTGGTGGCCATCGGGATCTCCGGCTACCTGGAGGCCTTCCTCTCCGGCATCGGCATCCACATGCCCGTCTGGATGACCTCCACCGCGGATGAGGGCAAGGGGGGACTCATCAACCTCCCGGCCATCCTGGTGTGCCTGCTGGTCACCTGGATCCTGTCCCGCGGCACCAAGGCCTTTGGCCGCTTCGAACTGGTGGCCGTGGCCATCAAGGTCATCCTCATCCTCTTTATCATTGGCCTGGGCGTCTTCTACATCGACACCAACAACTACAACCCATTTATGCCCAGCGGCTTCGGCCCGGTCCTGGCCGGTTCCGCCACGGTGTTCTTCGCCGTTTTCGGCTACGACGCCATGAGCACCGCCGCCGAAGAGGCCAAGGACGGCAAAAAGCACATGCCCAAGGCCATCATCCTGTCGCTGATCGTTGCCATGCTGCTCTACGTTGCCGCCACCCTGGTGCTGACCGGCATGCAGAACTGGAAGGACATCGATCCCAAGGCGGGCTTCGCTTCCGCCTTCACGGGCGTTGGCCTGCCCGTGATCGCCACCATCATCTCCGTGTTCGCGGTGCTGTCCATCCTGACCGTGATGCTCACGTTCCTCCTGGGCGTCACCCGCGTGTGGTTCGCCATGAGCCGTGACGGTCTCCTTCCCGGCTGGTTCGCCAAGACGGACCGCCACGGCACGCCACAGCGCGTCACCTGGATCGCGGGTGTCGCCTCGGCCTTCCTGGCCGGCGTTTTCCCCATCAAGGAAGTGGCCGACCTGACCAACATCGGCATCCTGGCCGCCTTTGTGGTGGTCTGCCTCTCGGTGATCATCTTCCGCTACAAGCGCCCGGACGCCCCACGCACCTTCCGCCTGCCGCTGATGCCGCTGGTTCCGGCCTTCGGCGTCCTGGCCTCGGCCTTCCTGATGTTCCAGCTGCACTGGGAAACCTGGGTGCGGTTCGGCGTCTGGCTGGTCATCGGCCTGGTGATCTACTTCGCCTACGGCCGGCGCAACTCGCTGATGAACCCCAACAGTCCGCGCCGCCACGAAGCCGTAGGGGCCCGCCCCGCCGACTGACCCACCCCCTTCCCGCCTTGCCCACTCCCTCCCCGTTGCCCTATCACTTATGGTCCCCAAACGCCGCGTTTGGGGACCATAAGTGATAGGGCAACATGGGGTTAACGGGGCGAAAGAAGAGTTGGCTTTTCTAACCTGTATTGCTTAGAAAAGATCGCTTTATCTTATGTGAGCGCGAGCCCATACTGGTGGAAAGAGACTCCTCACCACCTCAGAAAGAACGGGGCAAACCATGACCCACCTCGCAATGGAACCGGCAGCGACTGCGCAGCATGTCGACGTCGACGTGCAGCAGGCGAAGGGACTCGCCACCGAGGCCATCGCGTTGGTCCGGCACTGGCTGACGGAAGCCTCGAAGGTCCCCGTTGACGCGTCAGCCCAGCAGTTGGCCGGTGTCCTGAAAGACCCCAACGGCCTCGAATTCACCGTGGGATTCGTGGACGGCGTGGTCCGGCCCGAGGACCTGCAGGTGGCAGCACGCAACCTCGCAGCACTGGCCCCCAAGGTGCCGGCCTTCCTGCCGTGGTACATGCGAAGCGCCGTTCACCTGGGCGGCACCATGGCCCCGATCCTGCCGCAGGTGGTGATCCCCGTGGCCCGCAAGGTGCTGCGCGAAATGGTGGGCCACCTGATCGTGGACGCCACGGATGCCAAACTGGGCCCGGCCATCGCCAAAATCCGCAAGGACGGCATCAAGCTCAACGTGAACCTGCTGGGCGAGGCAGTCCTGGGCGAGCACGAGGCCTCCCGCCGGCTCGAAGGCACCCATACGCTCCTGGCCCGTCCCGACGTCGACTACGTCTCCATCAAGGTTTCGTCCACCGTTGCACCGCACTCCGCCTGGGCCTTCGACGAGGCCGTGGAGCACGTGGTGGAAAAACTCACCCCGCTCTTTGCCCGTGCCGCCTCCTTTGCCGGCCCCGGGACCAAAGCCAAGTTCATCAACCTGGACATGGAGGAGTACAAGGACCTGGACATGACCATCGCGGTGTTCACCCGGATCCTGGACAAGCCCGAATTCAAGGACCTGGAAGCCGGCATTGTGCTCCAGGCCTACCTGCCGGACGCACTGTCCGCCATGGTCCGGCTCCAGGGCTGGGCGGCGGGACGGCGGGCCGCCGGCGGCGCCGCCATCAAGGTCCGCGTGGTCAAGGGCGCCAACCTGCCCATGGAACAGGTGGAATCCTCACTGCACGATTGGCCGCTGGCCACCTGGGGCAGCAAGCAGGACTCCGACACCAGCTACAAGAGCGTCATTAACTATTCGCTGCACCCGGACCGGATCCACAACATCCGCATCGGCGTGGCCGGCCACAACCTCTTCGACATCGCCTTCGCCTGGCTGCTGGCCAAGCAGCGCGGTGTCGAGGCCGGCATCGAATTCGAGATGCTGCTGGGCATGGCCCAGGGCCAGGCCGAAGCCGTCAAGAAGGACGTGGGCTCCCTCCTGCTCTACACCCCGGTGGTGCACCCTGCCGAGTTCGACGTGGCCATCGCCTACCTGATCCGCCGGCTGGAGGAGGGTGCCAGCCAGGACAACTTTATGTCTGCCGTCTTCGAACTGAGCGACAACGAAGTGCTGTTCGAACGCGAAAAGCAGCGCTTCCTGGCTTCCCTGGACACCCTGGATGAGACCGTTCCGCCGCCTAACCGCCGCCAGGACCGCAACGCGGCCCCCGCGCCCGCGCCCCGCGACGGGTTCGACAACACTCCCGACACTGACCCGTCGCTGCCCGCCAACCGAACCTGGGGCCGCAGCATCCTGGCCAGGGTTGAAGGTTCCACCCTGGGCAACGCAGCGGTACAGGCGGCAACCATCACGGATGAGGCCGCCCTCAACACCGTGATCGGCACCGCCGTCGAAAAGGGCAAGGCCTGGGGCGCGCTGTCCGGCGCCGAACGCGCCGAGATCCTGCACCGCGCCGGCGACGTCCTCGAGGCCCGCCGCGCCGACCTGCTCGAGGTGATGGCCAGCGAGACCGGCAAAACCATCGACCAGGGCGACCCCGAGATCAGCGAGGCGGTGGACTTCGCGCACTACTACGCCGAGTCAGCCCGGAAACTGGAAACGGTCGACGGCGCCACGTTCGTCCCAGCCAGGCTCACCGTGGTCACCCCGCCCTGGAACTTCCCGGTGGCCATTCCCGCCGGCTCCACCCTCGCGGCCCTCGCCGCCGGCTCCGCCGTGGTGATCAAGCCCGCCAAGCAGGCCGCCCGCAGCGGCGCCGTGATGGTCGAGGCCCTCTGGGAGGCAGGCGTTCCCCGGGAGGTCCTGACCATGGTCCAGCTGGGCGAGCGGGAACTCGGCCGGCAGCTCATATCCCACCCGGACGTGGACCGCGTGATCCTCACCGGCGGGTACGAAACCGCTGAACTGTTCCGCGGTTTCCGGCAGGACCTGCCGCTGCTGGCGGAAACCAGCGGCAAAAACGCCATCATCGTCACACCCAGTGCAGACCTGGACCTGGCGGCCAAGGACGTGGCGTACTCCGCGTTCGGGCACGCCGGGCAGAAATGCTCCGCCGCGTCACTGGTGATCCTGGTGGGCTCCGTGGCCAAGTCCAAGCGATTCCACAACCAGCTGATCGACGCGGTTTCCTCGCTGAAGGTTGGCTACCCGCAGGACCCCACCAGCCAGATGGGGCCCATCATCGAACCGGCCGGCGGGAAGCTGCTGGCTGCCCTCACCTCCCTGGGCGACGGTGAAAACTGGGCCGTCGAGCCGCGGAAGCTGGACGGGACCGGCCGGCTCTGGAGCCCGGGCGTGCGCTACGGCGTCAAGCGCGGCTCCTACTTCCACCTCACCGAGTTCTTCGGCCCCGTCCTGGGCGTGATGACGGCGGATACCCTGGCCGAAGCCATCGCCATCCAAAACCAGATTGAATACGGCCTCACGGCGGGCCTGCACTCCCTGAACCCCGACGAGCTGGGCACCTGGCTGGAGTCCATTGAGGCCGGCAACCTTTACGTGAACCGCGGCATCACCGGCGCCATCGTCCAGCGCCAGCCCTTCGGCGGCTGGAAGAAATCCGCCGTTGGCGCCGGCACCAAGGCAGGCGGACCGAACTACCTGGCCGGCCTGGGCACCTGGACCCCGGCCACCGGCACCGCCACGGCCGACATCAGCCACCCGGGCGTCCGCCGGATCATCAACGCAGCCAGTGCCGCTCTTGCCCCGGCCGAGCTGAAGTCCGTCAACCGGGCCCTGGCGTCCGACGCCGAGGCCTGGGCCAACGAGTTCGGCACTGCCAGGGATGTCTCCGGGCTCAGCGCGGAACGGAACATCTTCCGCTACCGCAGCCTCCCGGTGACCATCCGCCTCTCAGAAGGTGCGCCGCTGGCTGACCTGGTCCGGACCGCGGCCGCCGGAGTCCTTGCGGGCTCCGCGGTTACAGTGTCCACCGCCGTCGAGCTTCCGGCGCAGCTGCGCCCTGTCTTCACCGCGCTGAACGTAGGCGTTGTGGTGGAGTCCGACGCCGGCTGGCTGGCTTCGGTGGGCCTGCTCGCCGCGTCCGGCAAGCTCAGCGGCGCCCGGATCCGCCTGATCGGCGGCGACTCGGCTGCCCTGGCCGCGGCCACCGGCGGCAGGCCCGACGTCGCGGTCTACTCCCACCCGGTCACGGAAGCCGGACGCGTGGAACTGCTCCCGTTCCTCCACGAGCAGGCCATCAGCATCACCGCGCACCGGTTCGGCACCCCGAACCACATCTCGGCAGGCCTGATCTAGGCTTCGGCAGCGTCCAAACCGGCAAAGCCGGGCCGCCCCGTTGAAGGGGGCGGCCCGGCTTTGCCGGTTAACGGCCGGCCGCGGTTCAGCCCAGGTACCAGCCGGGCGGCGTCCAGGTGGCCGGGACACTGTGGGCGGAAAAATCCTCGCAGCGCGTGCAGGTGTAGGCCACCTCGCCGAGGACAGCGATGCTGCCGTCGCGCCGGTAAGAGGGCGGGATAAAGGACTCAAGGTAGATGAATTCGTCGGTGCGGCACTTGTCACAGGTCGGCTTGCCCACATAGGCGTTGTCTGTGGTGGGGTACCTGGTGCCGGTCGCGGCCGGGCGGGCGGCGTGCCGGAGCCCGGCGTGCGGGCGCGCATGCGCCTGGCTGGGCTGGATGTTCCTGGCGGTCGTCATTGGCTGCCTGTCCCGGGCGCGGAAGCGAACAGGTGCGCGCGCCCGTAGTGCTGGAGGGCCGCTGCTTGACCATGGAAAGCCCAGCATATGCCAGCAAGCCCGTGCCATCAATGGATTTCCCGCTTCAAGGGGTCAGGCCTGCCGGTTGATGGTCCTGCCCACGATCGAGGACGTCAGTGCATCGATCACTTCCGAGTTGGCCAGTGGATTGCGGATCAGCGTGAAGTCCACGTCCCCCACGGCGGGAAGGTCGAAGCGGCGGGTGATGATTTTCAGGTCCCCTGGCACCAGCGAGGACGGCATTACCGCGACGCCGATGCCTGCCCGGACGGCCGCCAGGACGCCGCTGATCTGCCGTGTTGTGCAGGTGATACGCCACGTCCGGCCGTGGGCCTCAAGCGCATCGATGGCGAGCTTGCGGCTCAGGCTGGGGGAGGGATAGGCGATCAGCGGAACCGGGGCGCCGGGCTCAAGAACAGTCTGCTCCAGGCCCACCCAGGAAAAGGAATCATGCTGGACCACCGTGCCGTCCTTGGCTCCGGCCACCCATTTCACGAAGACAAGGTCCAGTTGGCCGGCGTTGAGTTTCCGGTACAGCTGGTCGCTCTGGCCCACAGTGAGTTCCAGGTTGATCTGGGGGTAGATCTGGCGGAACTCCCGCAGGATCCGCGGCAGTCCCGTAATGGCTAGGTCGTCAGCCGTACCGAACCGGAGCCGGCCGCGCATGGCGGAGCCGGAAAAATAACGCGCCGCCGCATCGTGGGCCGACAGGATGTTGCGGGCAAAACCGGCCATCGCGTCCCCGTTGTCCGTCAGCCTGACATCGCGGGTGTCGCGGCTGATCAGGACCCGTTTAGCGGCCGTTTCCAGCTTCCGGATGTGCTGGCTGATGGTGGGCTGGGCCAGGCCAAGGCGCTCGGCGGCCTTGGTGAAGCTCAGGGTCTCGGCGACTGCCAGGAAGGACCGCAGCTGTGCGGGTTCAAACATGGGACGGCTCCGGGGAAGGTGGCTTGGCTGAGGTATTGCGGATCGCAATACTAGTTATAGGGACAATACGTCTCCATAATCGCTGTTGCCAGCCTAACGTTAAGGGCATTCCCACCCGCACGCTATCCGAGGATATTTCCGTGGCACCCCCACCGCCGTCGCAGGCAACCGTCGCCCAGCCCGTCATCGATTCCGCAGCAGCCGCTCCGCCGGCGGACCGGACCCAGCCCATTCCGGTTGTGGCTGAACGGCTGCCCTGGCGGCATACGTTCATTTCGCTGCAGGTGCCCAACTTCCGCATCTTCGCCGTGGGCCACTTCATCGCCGTGATAGCCATCTGGATGCAACGGATCGCGCAGGACTGGCTGGTGCTGGAGCTCTCCGGTTCGGTCACCGCCGTCGGCTTCACCGTGGCCCTCCAGTTCCTGCCCTCACTCCTGCTGGGCCCCTGGGGCGGCATGGTCGCCGACCGGTTCGCCAAACGGAAAATCCTGATCCTGTGCCAAAGCATGGCAGCAGTCCTCGCGGCTGCGCTGGCCGCACTGGCCCTGACCGGCGCCATCGCCGTGTGGCACGTCTACGTGATTGCGCTGGTCCTGGGCCTGGTGACAGTCCTCGACCAGCCGGCCCGGCAGGTTTTTGTCAACGAACTGGTGGGCCCGAAGTACCTCCGCAACGCCATCAGCGTTAACTCCACCACGTTCCAGCTGGGCGGCCTGATCGGCCCCGCGCTGGCCGGGCTGCTCCTGACTGCCGTGGGTGCCGGCTGGGCCTTCGCCGCCAATGCTGTGGCCTGCTGCTCCACGGTGGCCATGCTCCTGGTGCTCCGCAAGGACCAGTTGTTTGTCAGCGCGCCGGCACCCAAGAGCAAGGGAATGCTCCGGCAGGGCCTTCGGTACGCGTTGAGCAAGCCCACCATCTACTGGCCGTGGCTGATGGCCGGCTTTGTTGCCGTGTTTGCCATGAGCCTGCCCGTGATCCTGGCCGCCTTCGCCGACCACGTTTATAACATCGGCGCCGGCGGCTACGGACTCCTGAACGCACTGGTGGCGCTCGGTGCCTTGGTCGGCGCGGTTGCCTCCACCCGGCGGCGGCAGCTGCGGCTGCGGTCGGTGGTGTTTTGCGCCGGAATGTACGGTGCCATGCTGTGCCTCGCGGCGCTGATGCCATCCATGGTGTGGTTCGGCGCCGTGATGGTCCTCTCCGGGTTCTGGTGCCTGATGTTCCTGACCGGCTCCAACCAATTGGTCCAGATCAGCTCCAACATGGGGATCCGCGGCCGTGTGATGAGCCTGTACATCATGGTTCTCATCGGCGGCCAGGCCCTGGGCGGGCCGATGCTCGGCTGGATCGCCGAACATGCGGATCCGCACGTGGCGTTGCTGGTTTCCGGCGGCGTGCCGGCGCTCGCCGCCCTGACGGTCGCGATTGTGCTCGCCAGGAAGGGCTCACTGCACCTGAAGGTGGATGTGCGGGACCGGCGCCGGCCGGTCCGGATCGTGGACCGGCCGGCGGCCACGTAGCCCTACCCCTCGGGTTTGCCCACCCAGGCGAATGCGGCCACCACCAGCGCCGAAATGCCGGCGTCGAGCGTGGGGCGGATGACGGGGGCAAAATGCGGGGAGTGGTTGGACGGGATGGTGGACGCGACCGTCCCGTCCTGCACCGCCTTGCCGTAAACCACGGGATCGGTGCCGCCCAGCAGCCAGTAAACGAGGGGAGCCCCGACGGCTGTGGCGAGGGTGCCCACGTCCTCACTGCCGGTGACGGGGCCGGGGTCGACGGCGCCACCCAGCTCCGCGGCGAACGCTTCCCGCACGCGGGCCGTGGCGTCGTGGTTGTTGACCACCACGGGGAAGTGTTCCCCGGCGGTGATCGCCGGCGGCAGGGGAGCGCCGGAAGCCGCCGCCTCACCGTTGATGATGCGGGTCATCCCGCTGATCATCCGCTCCCGGACCGCCGGATCCGCGGTCCGCATACTGATGCCCAGCTGGGCTTCTTCGGGAATGATGTTGTCCTTGGTGCCGGCGTGGAGCTGGCCGACGGTCAGGACGGCTGTCTCGTTGCCGCCGATTTCGCGGGATACCAGCGCCTGCAGCCGCATGATGGTGGCCGCGGCCATCACCACAGGATCAACGGTGGTTTCCGGCCGGGAGCCATGGCCGCTGCGGCCGAACAGCGTCACCGAGAAGCTGTCGGACCCGGCGAAGGCAGGTCCGGCATGCACGCCCAGCGCACCGGCGGGGAACGGGGCCACATGCTGTCCCAGGACAACGTCCGGCACCGGGAAACGGTCAAAGAGGCCGTCCGCCACCATGTCCCGGGCGCCGGCGCCGGTTTCTTCGGCCGGTTGGAACACCGCCACGATGGTTCCGGCCCAGGCCGGCCGATGGGCGCTGAACAGGGTGGCCGCGCCGAGGAGGCAGGTGACGTGGACGTCGTGGCCGCACGCGTGCATTACGGGAACATCGGCCCCCGTGGGCCCGGTGCCGCGCGCGGTGCTGGCGTAGCCCAATCCGGACTTCTCCAGGACGGGAAGGCCGTCCATGTCCGCACGGAGCATCACTGTGGGTCCGTCGCCGTTCCGCAGGACACCCACGACGCCGGTCCCGCCCACTCCGGCGTGGACCTCCCAGCCCAGCCCGGTGAGCCGTTCGGCCACGATTCCTGCCGTTCGGACTTCGGCGCCGGAGAGTTCGGGATGCCGGTGCAGATCCTCGTAAACTCCGGTGAGGTCCTGTGCCAACCCTGCAACGTCGTCCAAAACCTTTGTCATGCCAGTCCTTACTTCCGGGTTCGCTTGCCTTGCGACCCTACGCCCGCAGGCTGGCGAAGGCCGGGCCGAAGGCTGGGCGTTCACCGATCGCAAAACCGCCGTCGGAAAAGGGAAAAGTGTGGCCTTGCCCGCGCCGGCCGGTCCGGATCGTGGACCAGCCGGCGGCCGGGGCCCAGGGTCAGGGCTGCGCGGCGGGGGCGGCCTGGTTCCTGGCGGCGTGCGGATAGTCCGCCTCCCGCTGCTGGAACTTGAGCACGTCCTTGTTGAGGATCACGCCGGCGCGGATTTCGATGGCCCGTGCCAGGGTTTCGTTGCGGTCCCATTCCGCCGGGCCGCTGATCACAGGCTCGAGGAACGGCAGCAGGGCCTGGCTGATCTCCCAGCTGGAGGAATTCCAGAGGTACGACGGGCTGTGGTCCACCGCGTAGTAGTTGATGTGGTCGCCCACCGTGAACATGGGCTCGGCGAAGGTGGTGGAACGGGCCCAGCTGAACCCCATGCCGTCATCGCAGGAGACGTCCACAATCAGGCTGCCCGGGCTGAACGCCGCGAGGTCTTCCGTCCGGAGATAGGTCAGCGGATTGTTCGGATCCTGCAGCGTGCAGTTGACCACGATGTCGCTTTCGGCCAGGAACGGCGCCAGCGGCAGCCGGCCCCGGTCGGTGATGACCTGGCTCAGGAAGGGCGCTTCGTCGTCGTGGTCGAACTGCACGATGTTCACCGAGTGGATCGGGGCGCCCACAGCCGCAATTCCGCGGTTGGTGAGGACCTTGACGTCGTGGACGCCGTGGGCGTTCAGCGCGGTCACGGCGCCCCGTGCGGTGGCGCCGAACCCGATCACCACGGCACTGAGCCGGCGGCCGTAGTCGCCGGTGGAACCGGTGAGCGAGAGTGCGTGCAGCACCGAGCAGTAGCCGGCCAGTTCGTTGTTTTTATGGAACACGTGCAGGCCAAAACCGCCGTCGCTGGCCCAGTGGTTCATGGCCTCAAACGCGATCAGCGTCAGTTTTTTGTCGATTGCCAGTTGGGTGATGGCCCGGTCCTGGACACAGTGCGGCCATCCCCACAGGACCTGGCCGTCACGCAGTTCCGCCAGATCTTCGGGTTGCGGTTTGGGCAGCAGCACAACGTCGGCCTCCGCCAGCAGCCTCTCCCGTGACACCATTTTGCCCACGAGGGTGGCTAAGTGCGCATCGCCGACGCCGAACCGTTCGCCGTAGCCGTGTTCCAGGATGATGTGTTCGCGCAGTTCCGGGGCGATCCGCTCGAAATGGAGGGGATGGATGGGCAAGCGGCGTTCGTCGGGTTTGCGCGTGGAGGCCAGGACGCCCAGGCTCAGCCGGGTCTGTTGGCCGCTCACTTCTTTTTGGCTGCCTTGCCGGGGGTGGTGTCGATGGAGCTGGCCGGCGCAGAGGCGGCCTTCTTGTCTGCGCGCTTTTCCTTGATGGACTTGCCGGATTTTTTGGATGCTGCTTGACGCGGGGACTTGTCAGCCATTTGTGCTCCTGTAGCGGAACCGAATAGGTTCCTGGCTTCTGACCCTACACGGGCGGACCTAATGGCCGGCTGGCGGGCATACGGCGGCAGGTGACCCGCGCTGCCGGGCCGGGTGCCGGCGTCGTCCGTGGTGCCGGTGAAGGCGGGAAGATTGGAGCGGCTGACGGGAATCGAACCCGCGTATCAAGCTTGGGAAGCTAGCGCTCTACCATTGAGCTACAGCCGCAATGCCGCCGCCTCAGCGGGGCAGAACTTAGCTTAGCGCAGATGTCGGGCCCCGGCCGCCCATGCCTTCCCGCCGTGTCACGGGCTGCGCGTCATCTGCGTAACTCTTCCATAACGTCCCCTGCTGCAGGTGGAACGGGCACCGCGGCGCTGGTTAACCTGAAGCGGAAGCTGCGGCGTCGGGGGACGCAGCCAGTCAACCGCCAGGCACGCATCGATCACGGGAAGGATCCATGGCAACCGCAGAACATGAGGTCCTCATCAGGCGCGATGCGATGTCCGTGTACCTGTACCTGCTGGACGTGACCAACCTTCCGGTGTGGCGCGACGGCGTCCGGAGCGTCGCCCTGCTGAAAGGTTCCGAGGGCACCAAAGGCACCGTGTACCGGCAGATGGTGGCCGGGCGGTCCGGGCTGAGTATTCCGGCCGAACTGGAGATTACCGAGGCCAGGCCGGGGGCCGAGATCCAGTTCCGGATCACGTCTGGTCCCGCGCTCCGCCTGGGCGGCTACTTCCTCAGCACCGAAACGGCCGGCACGCGGGTCCGGTGCGCACTCGAAGCTCCGCCCGAAGGCCGGTTCGGGTTCCTGAACCGGTCTGCTTTCCGGAGCAGGCTGCTCCAGCGCAGCCTTCGCTCCGAGGTGGCGCAACTGGAAAACCTCCGGGCAGTGATGGAGCTCCAGCCGGCCGCTTAGCTGCTGCCCTACTGGGCCAGCCGGTGTCCTGCCCACGGGCCGGGAATGTTGGACGGTGATGCGAGGCGGCCCGCGCTGACATCCCAGAACTGGACAACATCACCTGAGCGTTTGAGCGCCAGTCCCGTGGAATTGGTGCCGGTTACTCCGCGCAGGGGCCTGATCCCGGTGACGTCCTGCCACCCCGCCGCGATCACGGGCCTGGCCTCCGCGCGCAGCGCCGGGGTTCCCCAGCCGCGGTAGAGCCTGGCGGTGCCGTCGTTTGCGACCGCGACCAGGTCCTGGAAGCCGTCGCCGTCGAAATCAACCATTGACAGTTTCCGGGCGGGGTTGATCGTGGCCACCAGGGTCCTGGCCGAGAGGTCGCCCAGGCCCTTGTTGGGATAAAGGAAAACATTCCCGGCCGTGTCCTGGGCGAGGATCTGGGGCAGCCGGTTATTGGCACACCAGCCACCCACCGCGAGCGACAAGGTGTTCCATCCGCCGCTGCCCACTGTCACGGCGGCGCGAAAGCCGCCTGCCTGGATGCCCTGGTGCACGGTCAGGTTGCCGTTGGTCCACTGGACCAGCAGGTCGTAGGCGCCGTCACGGTTCCAGTCCGTGACAAAGACGTCCTTGGCACCGCCGAATCCCGTACCGATGGTCTTGGCCGCGCCGTAGGACCTGGCGCCGTTCGATGCCCGGTTGACCAATTGCCCCGATGCGTTGACGCTGACCAGGTCTCCCGGGCCTTTGATGGCCGCAGCGGACAGGTTGAGGGTGGGCGGCATCTGCTTGCCCGGCGCGTCGCACATGGTGGGCGCAGGAGCAGGAAGCGGCGGTGTGACGGCGGCGCCGCCCGGGCTGTTGGTGGTTCCGGCCGGAAGCGTGGTGTAGCCGAAGAAGTTCACCACGCCCCAGATTCGGTACTGCCGGTCCGTGTAGGTGATCCCGGCGCCCATAACGTTGAAGCGGGGATCGAGCAGCATGGCGTTGTGGCCGGGGGAGCCTTTCCACCACTCCACCAGCTGCGCGGCATCCCGGTCCGTACGGATTGCAATCACTTCACCCGCGCCGTTGTTGGGGTTCATGGCCCGTGGATCGGTCCAGAAGTTTGCCCGGTGCTCGATGACCTCCCGGGAAGCGATGTTGTTGGACCATTCCTGGGCCAACCCGGCAACGGTGGCGTGGTATTTCAACGGGTTCAGGCCACGCGAAACACGGTATTCATTGATTTTTGTGAAGACCGTGAGGACCGCGGCTGCGTTGCTGTCCGGGACCAGTGACTCGGTTTGCAGGCTCCTGGCTGTGGCCTCGGGAGCTGCGCGGCGCTGGGCCTGGTTCGCGGCGAGCTCCTCGTCCGGTGCCCAGAGCGGGCCGATGGACGGGACAACCGGCTCGGCTGCGGGTTTTGGGGCCGGGACCGGGTTGGTTGCCGGCTTAGCAGCCGGCTGGGGCGCGGCCGGTTGGGCCGGGGCCGCCGGAACGGACGCGGGAGCCAGCACCGTGTGTGGGGTGTCCGGAGCTGAGGCCTCCGGGTCCGGAGCGTCCACCGCGGGAAGGACCGGCATCGAAAGGTCGGGTGCCAAGGGGGCAGGTGCCGCAGCGTCCGTTTCTCCGGCCGGGGCAGTTTCCGGAGCGTCGACCGTCAATGCTGCGGGAGCGGGCTGTGCCGCCGTGCCCGTCAGGCTGCCGGGTTCCAGCCCCGCCGTCGACCCGGCCGGGGCGTCCTGCGCCTGGACCTGGCCGCCGGTGCCGGGGCCGGCGTCGAGCTGCGCGGCGGAGAGGCCTGCAGACGACGAAACGAGCGCAAGGGCGCAGAAAGCGCCAACAATTGAAGGCGCAAAGAATTTATTCACTATTTTCCCCAGCTAAATTGGGCCATCCGGGAGACCATCCGGCGCCTGAGATCCTGAGGCAACATTAGCCGCGCCGTGCAGCAGGAACAATGCATACGGTAATTTGGGATCGTGCTGATCTCTGACCGCGACATACGTGCCGAAATAGACTCCCAGCGGATTGTGCTGGAACCGTACGATCCCGCAATGGTCCAGCCGTCCTCAGTGGACGTCCGGATTGACAGGTTCTTCCGGCTTTTCGACAACCACAAGTACGCGCACATTGATCCGGCCGAGGAACAGCCGGAGCTCACGCGCCTGGTGGAAGTGGAGCAGGGCGAGGCATTTATCCTGCACCCGGGCGAGTTCGTGCTGGGCTCCACCTACGAAACGGTGACGCTGCCGGATGACATCGCCGCCCGCCTGGAAGGCAAGTCTTCCCTGGGCCGGCTTGGGCTGCTGACGCACTCCACCGCAGGCTTCATCGATCCCGGGTTCTCCGGCCACGTGACCCTGGAACTCTCCAACATGGCAACCCTGCCCATCAAACTGTGGCCCGGTATGAAAATCGGCCAGCTCTGCTTCTTCCGGCTGACGTCCGCAGCGGAGCATCCCTACGGTTCCGGCGAATACGGCAACCGCTACCAGGGCCAGCGCGGTCCCACCGCCAGCCGCAGCCACCTGAACTTCCACCGCACGGACATTTAGGACCCGGCCGGGTCCGGCGCCGGCTTCCGCTACGCCTTGGCGGTGACGCGGGGACCGCCCAGGATGGCCTTCATCAAAGGTTCCACAAAGCGGGCGGCCAGCGGTCCCACCACGGCCATGATCAGCACGTACGCGGTGGCCAGGGCCGCGAGCTCGTCCGGGACGGCGCCTGAAGTGACCGCGAGCCCGGCGATGACGATGGAGAACTCACCACGGGCAATAAGGGCTGCCCCGGCCCGGAACCGGCCGGGCCGGGCGATGCCCGCCCTTTTGGCTGCCCAGATGCCGGTGACCATCTTGGTGGCTGCGGTGACAAGTGCCAGCGCCAGCGCCCATCCCAGCACCGGCGGGATGGACGTGGGATCGGTGTTCAGCCCGAAGGCCACAAAGAAGATGGCGGCAAACAGGTCCCGGAGCGGCTCAAGGATCCGGGTGGCGTTATGGGCGGTGGCTCCGGAGATGGCGATGCCCAGCATAAAGGCGCCCACCGCCGCGGAAACCTGCATGGCCGAGGCGACGCCGGCCACCAGCAGCGCGGCCCCCAGCACGTTGAGCAGGAACACCTCGGAGTTCTCGCTGTGCACCGCCTTGGACACGTGGTGCCCGTGGCGCAGCGCCACCACAAGGACGAAGGTGACCACCGCCAGGGCGATGCCCACGGTGGTCAGGCCGCCCAGGAAGCTGACGCCAGCCAGGGTGGCGGTCAAGATGGGCAGGTACACGGCCATGGCCAGGTCCTCGAACACCAGGATGGACAGCACCACCGGCGTCTCGCGGTTGCCCAGCCGGCCCAGGTCCGTGATCACCTTGGCGGCGATGCCGGACGAGGAGATGTAGGTGACGCCGCCCATCACCATGGCGCCTACGCCGCCCCACCCCAGCAGCAGGGCCAGGGCGGCGCCCGGCAGGAAGTTCAGGACCAGGTCAAGGACGCCGGCCTGCCAGGACCTGCGCAGACCGGTGAAAAGCTCGGCCGCCGTATATTCCAGTCCGAGCATAAGCAGCAGCAGGATCACGCCGATTTCGCCGGAAAGGTGGGCGAACTCGTGCATGCCGTCGAGTTTGATGACGCCGCCGGCACCGAAGGCGAGGCCGCCCAGGAGGTACAGCGGGATGGGTGACATTCCGATCCGTCCGGCCAGCCGGGCCAGCAGGCCCAGGCAGAACACAACGGCCCCCAGTTCAATGAGGGTCAGGGCCAGCGGGTCCACCGGGATCAGCCGTTACGCAGGATATCGGCCGCGGAGTCAAGGCCTTCCTGGGTTCCGACAGCCACCAGCAGGTCACCGGTGTGGAGGATGGCATCCGGGCCGGGGGAGGGCAGGACTTCGCCCTCCCGCATGATGGCAACGATGGATACGCCGCACCGCGTCCGGATGCACGCTTTTCCCATGGGTTGGTTCTGGAACGGGGAGCCCGGCGTAATGGAGAACTGCCGCGTGACGATCCCGGGAATGTCCTTGTGCTCTTCCGTCAGTTTCATGGCCAGGTGCTGCCCGCCCAGGAGGTTTCCCAGGGTGGCGGCCTCGTCGCCGGTCAGCGGGATTGAGGCCTGGCAGGTATCCGGATCGTCCCAGGTGGAAACGATGAGTTCGGTTTGCCCCTCGCGCAGCTCAACGACACCGATCCGGCGTCCTGTCGCCGTCATGAAATCCTTCCGTCGGCCAAGGCCGGGAAGGTCTGTCTCATCCACATTCATGCGTCCAGCCTAGTCTGCGCCGGCCCCTTGTGGGGTGGATTCAGGACTGCCGGGAATCCGCCCACGTGGTCAGCCGGCCGCACATGCCGTACCCCTCCTCCGGGCGCTGCCGGGCGGTGGCCACGGCGGAACCGGAGAGCGGCGCAGCGGAGCCCGCAGCCAGGTCTGCCAGCGCCTGCCCGGTTGCCTCCACCTGCCGGCGCACCGTGTCTTCCCAGATTTTTGTCCACTGGGCCACTTTGGGGCGCACCAGTGCTGCCGCGAGGTGGTGGAAGGCCGTCAGGGCCGCCGGTCCATCGCGCCGCACCGATGTATGCAGTTCGGCGTACCCTTCCAGGGCGAGGTCCCGCCGCCGCCGGGCTGCGGCGGCCACCGCGGAGTCTGCAGCGCCCGCGGGCAGGGCCGCGGCTGCGGCATACAGCTCCGGATCCTCGAGGATCCGGCGCGGAAAGGTCAGCACGGAGTCGCCGGCCTCGGGCAGTCCGGCGTTGGACATGATGACGGTCAGGGTGAGGCCATCCGGGTTGACCAGGCGGTGCACGGTGCCGGGGCTGAACCACAACAGGGAACCCGGTTCCAGGACGTGCTCTTCAGCGCCAGCCATGGTCAGGGTATGGACCGCCCCCGAGCCTGCCGTGACCAGGTATGCCTCGGCGGAAACGGTGTGCAGGTGAGGTGAGCCGCCGCATAACCCATCCGCCGCCTCCCAGTCGTAGACGCGGAGGCCGGTCACGGCCGTGCCGCCCGGAAACCCTGGAACCGGCGGCCGGGTCACCGGTCCGCCCCCCCGGCTGAGCCGGCGGCCAGGGCCTCCAGCGCGGTTCCGGCCAGGGCTTCAATCCGGCCGGCGTCCGACTGGCCATCGGCGATCACCACTGCGTGGCGGAAGTGCAGCGTGGCGCCGGCGGCGAACAGGACCTCGGTGCTGAAGAACGGGGCCGGCCCCATGCAGGCGAACGGCTCGGACCGGGCAAACCATTCGGGCTGGGGGTTTCCGGCGGCCGGATCGTCCACCATGACCAGGGTGGAGTAGCGGCAGGTTTCGTCGTGCTGGCCCACAAAGGAGAGCCACGGTGCGCGCTTGCCGCGCAGTTCCTCTCCGGTGGCGCCGCCGGGAGCCAGGATGGTGCCGCCGGCAAATTCCCGGGGCCCCCGCCAGAACAGCCCACCATAACCGGCGTTGTCGCGGCCTTCTGTGGTGGGGGAGCCAATCTGGATATCGGCCCCGGAAACATTTGTCATGGCCGTGGCAAACACCAGGGTGTAGCTGCTGTCAGGGCCGGGCACCACGTGGAAGGAACGCTCCTCCGCCACCACCATGACGTCCTGCTGCGTGATCCAGTCCAGGGTGTGGGCAAAACGGAACGTCCCGCCGTCGTCCGTCACGGCGGCCGGCCCCCGGTGCCGCATGGCTCCGTTGTTGGGCAGCCACTGGTAGTCCTTGCCGCGCCGGTAACTGGGCCCGCCCCAGAAATTGTCGGGCCCCAGGTGCGGCAGGGACCAGGCGATGCCCTTGTGCCAGGTGTGGTCGTGCGGACGGTACGCCGTCACCACATCCCCGGCGGGGGTCCGGACGGGGTGGAAGTAGGGGCGCGGGGACTCCACCTGCGGGTCGTCCGCCGCGTAGGTGTAGGTCAGGACCTGGACGCCGTCGAGGGAAAGTTCGACGGCGGCGCCGTCGTCAGTCCACGAGAACGGGCTGGCGGAGGTGCTCATGCGGTGCTCTTTTCAAGTTTCCAGGGTTCGAGGTTGCCGTCGGCGCGGTCGAAGAACGGGTTTCCGTCCGTGATTTCGCCGCGGCGAACGGTGCTGCCGCCGATGGCGGACGCGTAGATGGCGGCGGCGAGTTCCATGGTGCGGTATGCATCGGCCGGTGGTACGGGCAGCGGAGTGCCCGCACTGAGTGCAGCGACGATGTGCGCGTACTGGGCGGCGTGTCCGCTGGGGGTCACCGGCTGGCCGTCGGCCCACGCTGCGGCCAGGTGCTCGTTGCCCGGGGCGGGCGTGAAACGCCAGTGCGCGTCGTCGTAGCCGTAGAGGTGCTCCAGTTCAACGGTGGCGTTTTCGTAGTCCAACCGCAGCTGCGAGGTCTCCCGCGGGGAGATGACGGAGTTGATGACCGTGCTCAGCGCGCCGGATTCAAACCGGACAATTGCGGTGGAAACGTCCTCGGTTTCCGTGCGCCGGGCCAGCCGGCCGGCAAATGCCGTGACTTCCTGCCACGGCCCCCACAGGTGGAGGAGCAGGTCGAACTGGTGGATGCCGTGCCCCATGGTGGGCCCGCCGCCTTCAACATCCCACTTACCGCGCCACGGCACATCAAAGTAGTCCTGGTCCCGGAACCACAGCGTGTTGCAGTATCCGGTCAGCGGGCTGCCCAGGGCGCCGCTCTCCTGCAGGGCCGCAAGTTTCCTGGCGCCGGAGCCGAACCGGTGCTGGAAGATGCAGCTGACCTGCCGGCCCGAGGCCCGCGCCGCAGCCTCAAGTTCCTCCATCTGCCGCAGCGACAGCGCCGGCGGCTTTTCCAGGACCACGTTCAAGCCCAGCGCCAGGGCTTCCAGTGCCAGGGGGGCGTGCGACGACGGCGGCGTGCAGATTGCAACCAAGTCCAGGCCGGCGGCGGCGGCGTCAGCGAGGGTCGGGGCAGTGGCGTTGATGCCCCACTTTTCGGCAAAGGCCGCGGCGCGGCCGGGATCGATGTCCACTGCCACCGCCAGTTCGGCGCCCCCCGCCAGCAGTGCTTCAGCATGGGCGTTGGCGATCCCGCCCGTGCCGACTATTCCCGCCCGGGGGCGGGGAAGGGGTGGTGTCATGGGCGGAACTCCTCGTCATTGAAGCAGAATGTTATCGATCACCTTTATTATGTGATCGATAACGTAATGCCGTCAAGGGCTGGTTCGGAGATGCGTCAGGACGACGGGACCACGGCGATGGGCGCTTTGCCCGGCGATTTCACGGGAAGCAGTACCAGCAGGCCGGCCAGCAGGACCACCATGATGCCAAGGATCCCCCAGCGCTGGGCCTCTCCGGCCGCGACCAGCGGGGTGGCGATGGCGATGCACAGGGTGAACAGCGCCGGAGCCAGGAAGCTGACGGCCCGGCCGGTGGTGGCGT
The DNA here is from genome assembly GCF_030208875.1 of Pseudarthrobacter sp. MEB009. Lineage (NCBI taxonomy): Bacteria > Bacillati > Actinomycetota > Actinomycetes > Micrococcales > Micrococcaceae > Pseudarthrobacter > Pseudarthrobacter sp. MEB009. The sequence goes on along the minus strand of NZ_JARVTC010000006.1, from coordinate 173,643 downwards.
ACAGGCCAAACAGTTCGCCGGATTCCCCGTGCGGGGCAAGCCGCGCCAGGTACGCGCGGGACGAGGACTGCGCAGGGCCCACAAAGAGGCAGAGGAACAGCCCGAACACCCAGAAGGTGGTGCTGCCTGCCCACGCCGTGCCGAAGAAGACATGGTCGGCGTTGCCCAGGACCAGGATGAGCGTGCCGGCAACCAGGAGCCCCACCAGGGAGCCGATGATCACGGCCTTGGGCCCCACCCTGTCGTCGAGGAAGCCGCCGAGTACCGCCCCTGCGGCTGCCACCACGTTGCCGAAGATGGCAAAGAAGATCACCTGCGGCAATGCGAACCCGAAGGTGCCGGCGGCGATGATGCCGCCGAAGGTGAACACGGCGGCCAGGCCGTCGCGGAACACGGCGCTGGCGAGCAGGAAGTAAATGGTGTGCGGGCTGGTGGCGTAGATGGCCTTGATCCGCCGGAACAGCAACCCGTAGCTGGCAAGGAACCCCAGCCGCCCCGCCGCGGCCGTTGCCGGCACCTCGGGGACGGCGAAGAGGACAGGCAAAGCGAAAATGAGGAACCAGAGCGCCGAGAACACGGCCACCAGCCGGATGTTCAGGCCGTCCGCGGTGGCGGAGCCAAACCACTCGAAGCTGGGCTGGACGAACAGCTGCAGCACGATCAGCAGTGCAACGATGCCGCCCAGGTACCCCGAGGCCCAGCCGAATCCACTGACCTTGCCGATGTTTTTCGGCGTTGAGATCTGGGCGAGCATGGCGTTGTAGTTGACCCCGGCAAACTCAAAAAAGACGTTGCCGAGCGCAATCAGGGTGACGCCCAGAATCAGAAACCCGGGCTGGGGGAAGACAAAAAAGCACAGCCCGGTGAGCAGTGCCACGGCGGCCGTGTTGACCCCCAGCCACAGCTTTCGCCTGCCGCCGGCATCAGAGCGTTGCCCGGTGACGGGGGCCAGCAGGGCAATGGCGAGGCCCGCGATGGCCAGCGCACCGCCCAGCACCGCCGAGGCGCGGTCCTCGCCGCCGAACGCATCCGAGGTGAGATAAACGGTGAACACAAACGTGGTCATGACCGCGTTGAAGGCAGCGGAACCCCAGTCCCAGGCCGCCCAGGCCACAATCCGGCCCCTGCTGGAAGCCTGGCTGCCGGTTTCAAGTTCCGAGGACGGGTGCGGTGCCCCGGACACGCTGGCGCTGTTCATAGCTGCATCGTATCCGCCCGTGGCGAACACCAGGTGGACGCAGCCCCGCGATGCCGGGGCATTATGCGCCCGCAACGGCGCAATGTTAAGGACTAACCCGCAGGCCTTGATAAACTGGCCACTCCCAAACCTTACTTTTGCCGTCTGCTCCAACCATTGACAATCGAATTCCTGACGTTGCGGAGATACCAGTGATTACAGTCCTTGCCGTGCACTTTACGGTGGCTGTCCTGGCGCCGCTTATGTTCAGGGCCTGGGGCCGGAACGCGTTCTACGCACTCGCGGCCGTTCCCGCCGGTTCCTTTGTCTGGCTGCTGCTCCAGCACGGTCCCGTCTACTCGGACGCCGGGGCCATCGCCGAGGTGAACCCCTGGATCCCGGGCCTGCACCTCGAATTCGCCTTCCGGATGGACCCGCTGGCCTGGATCCTGTCGCTGCTGGTCCTCGGCGTGGGAGCCCTGGTGCTGGTGTACTGCGCCAAATACTTCGGGAAAAACGACCAGGACCTGGGTGGCTTCGGCGCCCAGCTGCTCGCGTTTGCCGGCGCCATGTTCGGCCTGGTGGTGGCCGATGACCTGCTCCTGCTCTTCATCTTCTGGGAACTCACCACCATCCTTTCCTACCTGCTGATCGGTTTCGCCCGCACCCGGCTCGCCGCCCGCAGGTCGGCGTTGCAGGCGCTGATGATCACCACAGCCGGCGGCCTCGCCATGCTGGTGGGCCTGATCATGCTGGGCCACACGGCCGGGACCTACCGCATCTCGGCCATCATGGACATGGCCCCCCAGCTCGTCGCCGGCAGCTCCGGCACCCTGGTGAGCGCCGCCGTCGTCCTGGTCCTGGTAGGTGCGATCACCAAATCAGCGCTGGTCCCCTTCCACTTCTGGCTCCCCGGCGCCATGGCCGCGCCCACCCCGGTCAGTGCGTACCTGCACGCCGCGGCGATGGTGAAGGCAGGCATCTACCTCGTGGCGCGGTTGGCCCCCGGCTTCTCCGAGACCGCGTACTGGCAGCCGGTGGTGCTGGGCCTGGGCCTGGCCACCATGCTGGTGGGCGGCTACCGCGCCCTGCGCCAAACCGACATCAAACTCATCCTGGCCTACGGAACCGTCAGCCAGCTCGGCTTCCTCACCATGGTGGTGGGCCTCGGCACGCCGGACGCTGCCCTCGCCGGACTGGCGATGCTGCTGGCGCATGGCCTGTTCAAAGCGACACTCTTCCTGGTGGTGGGCATCATCGACCACCAGTCCGGCACCCGCGACGTGCGCAAACTCTCCGGCGTCTTCCGGTCCTCCCGGGCCCTGGCCGTGGTGGCCGGCATCGGCGCCGCCTCCATGGCCGGCGTGCCGCTGCTGGCCGGCTTTGTGGCCAAAGAGTCGGTCCTCGAAGCCTTTGTGCACCACGCAGCCGACCCCGAAGCAGGCCCGTGGGGCATGGTGGTCCTGGCCGGGCTGGTCCTGGGATCGGTCCTGACCTTCGCCTACAGCGCCCGGTTTATGTGGGGCGCCTTCGCCAACAAACCCGGCGTGGAACCCACCCCGTTCAAGGCCATCAGCCCCGCGTTCCTCGCGGCGCCGGCCATCCTCAGCCTCCTGACCATCGGGTACGGGCTGTGGCCCGTCCCGGTGGACGCGTGGATCCAGCCGTACGCGGCCCTTTTCGCTTCACCAGCGGCCGACGCCGGCACTCCCGCCGAGCAGGCAGGGCACCTTGCGCTGTGGCATGGACTCACCCCGGCACTGGGCCTGACGGCGCTCACCTTCGTGCTGGGCCTGGCCATGCACTTCGGCCGCAACGCTGTGGCCCGGCTGCAGTCCCTGGTCCCGGCCTGGGTGGACGGGGACCGGGGCTACCAGCTGACCATCGGTGCGCTGGACGACGTCGCTGTGTGGATCACCGGCCGGACCCAGCGCGGTTCGCTGTACTTCTACCTTGCCGTGATCCTCAGCGTGGCCTTCGCACTGCCCCTGACGGTGATGCTTCTCTCCGGCAAGGCCCTCCCGGACAACCTGTACCTGGTGGATCCGGGCTCCCCGCTCCAGATCGTGGTGGGCGCGGTGATCGTTATCGGCGCCCTGGCCGCCGTCAAGGCCAACAAGCGCTTCCTGGCGGTGCTGATGGTGTCCGTGACCGGCTACGGCATCGCCCTGATGTTCGCACTGCAGAGCGCCCCGGACCTGGCGCTGACGCAGATGCTGGTGGAAACCATTGTGCTGGTCGCGTTTGTGCTGGCCATGCGCAGCCTGCCGGCCGAGCTGCGGGACCGCACGGGCGGCAAGTACCGGGTGGCGCGCGTCATCATCGGCCTGGCATTCGGCACAACAATGGTCTTTGCCGCGATCTACGCCATGGGCGCCCGCGTCGCCACACCGGTCTCGCTGCAGTTCCCGCAGCTGGCCTATGAAGGCGGCGGCGGGTTGAACATCGTCAACGTCACACTCGTGGACATCCGGGCCTGGGACACGTTCGGCGAAATCACCGTCCTGGCGCTGGCAGCCACCGGAGTCGCCAGCCTGATCTTCGTCCGCGGCCGCGGCGACAAGATCCAGATGTCCGCCTCCGTGGCCGAAGGCACCGTGGGCCGGCGGCACGGAGTGGATCCGGGTTCGCGTGAAGCCGCCGCGCTGGCCATCAGCCGCAAGTTTGCGTCGGCTACGCGGGATGCCTGGATCGTGGCCGGCCGGACCCTCGCCCCGGAACGCCGCTCCATCATCTTCGAGGTGGTCACCCGGCTGGTCTTCCACTCGATGATCATCTTCTCCCTCTACCTCCTGCTCGCAGGCCACAACCTTCCAGGCGGCGGATTCGCCGGCGGCCTGATGGCCGGCCTGGCGCTGACCATCCGCTACCTCGCCGGTGGCCGCTTCGAACTCCGCGAAGCCACCCCGGTCAGCGCGGGCGGGCTGCTGGGAATCGGGCTTGCCGTGGCCGCGCTGTCGGGGATCGCCCCGCTGCTTCTCGGCGGCCAGGTCTTCCAGAGCGCCATCGTCGAGTTCTGGCTGCCCGTCTTCGGGGACATCAAGTTCGTCACCTCCACGCTGTTCGACATCGGGGTCTACATCGTGGTGGTGGGCCTGGTCCTGGACGTGCTGCGCAGCCTCGGAGCCGAAATCGACGAGCACTTCGATGAACGGTCCATGGCGGCCGCCGAAGACGAAGAAGAAACCGGCAGCATTCCTGCCGGGACCACCGTAGAGGCCAAAGCATGAGCGTTAACCTGACCCTCCTGATCATCATGGGAGCGCTGTACGCCTGTGGGATCTACCTGATCCTGGAACGCAGCCTGACCCGGGTGCTGCTGGGGCTGATGCTGCTGGCCAACGCCACCAACCTCCTGATCCTCGCCACCGGCGGTTACGCAGGCCTGGCGCCGTTGTATTCGAAGGACACCGCAGCCGGGGACTACAACGATCCGCTGCCGCAGGCGCTGATCCTCACCTCGATCGTCATCTCCTTCGCGGTGACGGCCTTTATGCTCGGCATCATCTACCGGACCTGGGTACTGGCACGCCGGGACGAGATCCAGGACGACGTGGAGGACCTCCGCGTCGCCGAGACCCCCAGCTTCGACGCCGAAGACGACGCCGAGATCCCCATCGAAACCTCCGAATTCCCGCTCACCATGGTTGGCACCGACGGCGGCGACGTGTCGGATCACGGCAGCCCCGGAGACCCCGCGGACAGGGCCAAGGTGGTGGCCGGCGGCAAGGAAATGCCCGCAGAGGACGCCGCGGCGGAAGAAAAACCCGGCTCCCAAAACGTTGCCCCCACCCCGGAAGGAGACGCTAAGTGAACATCGCAAGCCTGGCTCCACTCGCCGTCGTCCTTCCCATCCTGGGCGCCGCGCTCACCTTCCTGCTGATCCGGCACTCGCGGGCGCAGCGGGCCGTCAGCATCGCCCTGCTGTCCGTGACGCTGCTGCTCGAGTGCTTCCTGCTGGCCAGCGTGTGGGACGGCGGAACGTTCGCCGTGACCCTTGGCGGCTGGATCCCGCCCTTCGGCATCGTTATGGTGGTGGACCAGTTCTCCTCGCTCATGCTGGTGGTTTCCTCCGCCGTGAGCCTTGCCGTTCTGGTCTACGCCACCGGGCAGGGCATGGCGGACGGGGACCACGACGCACCCGTCTCGATCTTCCACCCCACCTACCTGATCCTGGTGGCAGGGGTCTCCAACGCCTTCCTCTCCGGTGACCTGTTCAACCTGTACGTAGGTTTCGAAATCCTGCTGACCGCCAGCTACGTGCTGATGACCCTGGGCGGAACCGGCCCGCGGATCCGGGCCGGCGTCACCTATGTGGTGGTGTCGGTGGTGTCTTCGGTGCTGTTCCTGATCTCCATCGCCATGATCTACGGGGCCACGGGCACCGTGAACATGGCGGACCTGGCCATCAAGCTGGGTGAGCTGGACCAGGGCACGCAGACCCTCCTGCACGTGATGCTGCTGGTGGCGTTCGGGATCAAGGCCGCGGTGTTCCCGCTGTCCTTCTGGCTTCCCGACTCGTATCCCACAGCGCCCGCACCGGTCACCGCCGTTTTCGCCGGCCTGCTCACCAAGGTGGGTGTGTACGCGATTGTCCGCACCGAAACGCTGCTGTTCCCCGGTGACTCGCTGAACACGCCGCTGATGGTGGCGGCCCTGCTGACGATGGTGGTGGGAATCCTCGGTGCGCTGGCGCAAAGCGACATCAAGCGTCTGCTGTCCTTCACCCTGGTCAGCCACATCGGCTACATGGTGTTCGGGCTGGCCATGTCCTCCAAAGCCGGGTTGGGTGCCGCTGTGTTCTACGTGGCACACCACATCACCATCCAGACCAGCCTGTTCCTGGTTACGGGCCTGATCGAACGCCGTGGCGGCAGTTCCTCCGTGGACCGCCTGGGCGGACTGGCCAAGCTCTCGCCGCTGCTGGCGCTGCTGTTTTTCATCCCCGGCATGAACCTGGCCGGCATCCCGCCGTTCTCCGGGTTCCTGGGGAAAGTGGGGCTCCTGCAGGCAGGCGTGGAACTTGGCACCCCGCTGGCGTACGCCCTGGTGATTGGCGGCGTCGTGACCAGCCTGCTCACGCTCCTGGCCGTCGCCAGGGTCTGGAACCGTGCCTTCTGGCGCCGGCCCACGGATGCCGAACATCCGGACCCCGTTCTGCTGGCAGACCCCGAAGACCCGGAGGCCCTGCAGCCCGCTGGAGCCGGCCGGACCGGCATGATGGTCTCCAACCGCACGGGAACGGCACGGCGCGCCATGCTGATGCCCCGGACCATGGTGGGCTCCACCCTGGGGCTGGTGGTGCTGGGCGTGGCCCTGACCGTCTTTGCCGGGCCGCTGTTTGAACTCTCGGACCGGGCCGCGCAGGACATGCTGGACCGGGCGCCGTACATCCAGGCAGTCCTGGGCGATGACACGGTGGTTCCGCCGGCACCCGCCCTTGGAGGAGGAAAATGAGCCGCCGCCGGATTTCGCTGCGCCAGGAACTGCCTCTGCTGGTGTGGCTGGTGATTGTGTGGGGCGCGCTGTGGCAGGACTTCAGCCCCGGAAACCTGCTCTTCGGCGCCTTGCTGGCCATCGCCGTCGCCCGGTTGTTCTACCTTCCGCCGGTTGAACTCAGCGGCCGGTTCAACGTCCTGCAGGCTATCCCGTTTGCGTTGTCCTTCCTGGGCAAGGTGGTGGTGGCCAGCGGACAGATCCTCTACCTGGCGCTGGTCCGAGGCCCCAAGGTCACCAACGCCGTGGTGGCGGTGACCCTGCGGAGCCGCCAGGACCTGATGGTCACCGCCGTGGGGCACGTGATTTCGCTGATTCCCGGTTCCCTGGTGGTGGAGGTGGACCGGTCAACCTCCACGCTGTACCTGCACGCCATCAACATCAGCTCCCCGGAAGCCGTGGAGAACCTGAAAAACGAGGTGCGCGGCATCGAAGCGGCACTGATCCGGATCATGGGCACCCCTGAAGAGCTTGAACTTGTCCGGACGGAGGCGGCCGCATGATGCAGGCAGTCCTGGTGGCTACCGCCATCATCTTCTCTCTGGCCGCCGCCGGCGCCATCCTCCGGATCGCCCGCGGACCGTCGCTGCTGGACCGCGTGCTGGCGGCGGACGTGCTGCTGGCCATCCTGGGTGGTGCGCTGTGTGTGGACATGGCCGTGAACCGGCACCTGAACAACCTGATGCTGGTGGTTGCCATTTCCATCATCGGCTTCATCGGGTCCGTCACCGTGGCCCGGTTCGTGGCTGACCGAAGGGAACAACAGCCTCATGAATCCTGATTTCACCGGAGTGGACGCCTGGGTGGACCTGGCCTCGGCTGTGGTTATGATCGTGGGCGCCATCATGTCCCTGGGCGCAGCGATCGGGCTGCTCCGTTTCCCGGACCTGCTCAGCCGCATGCACGCCGCCACCAAACCGCAGGTGCTGGGCCTCTTCCTCCTCCTGGCGGCCATCGGCCTGCAGATGCGCACCTGGTGGGTATGGCCCGTGCTGGTGGTGGCCTGGATCTTCCAGCTGCTGACGGTTCCCGTCTCGGCCCACATGGTGGGCCGCGCCGGCTACCGCACCAAGCACCTGCACCGGGAGCTCCTCACCTCCGACGACCTCGAGGAAGTGGTGCAGAAAGCTGCCGCCAAGGCCGCCGCCGACGAAACCCGCGACGACGACTGAGCCTTAAAACACTGACGGCGGGTCCGGATGATCCGGGCCCGCCGTCAGTCGCTTAAGCGGTGCTGCCTGTGCCTGTCAGACGACGTCGGCGCTCTTGGCGAACCTGGCGATCGCACGCTGCGTGCCACGGTTGGTGAGCACCTGGATGACGGTGCTGACGGAAGCCGAGATCAGCGCGAAGGTCAGCGCCGAGCGAAGGCTGGTGGGCGTGTCGTCCTTGCCGGTGGGGGCCTGCTTGCCGGTGGACTTTTCCCAGACGGCGTTGACCAGCTTGGTGCCGACCAGGCCGGCGCCGAGGCTGATGCCGGTGCCGAGCAGCTTAATGAAGAGGTTCATTCCTTATACTCCTTGCGGACGGAAAACATACTCCCCCCAGCCTAGCGGCAAGCAGCTGCGCACGAGTTCCCTACGGCGACCGGACCAGGCCCTCCCAGGCAACGTTCCAGTCGGCGGGGAACCCGGGGGCGGACCGCTCCGGCCCGTCGTCCCAGCCGGCTGCCATCAGCGCCACCGCAGCCAGCAGCCCGCCGTTGCCCGGCAGGTACAGCGGCAGCGAATCTGTTTGCCGGTTGTGCCCGTTGGGAAGGATGAGGTTCTTGCCGGCATCGAGCAGCAGGGCGTCCACCGCAGCTTCCGGATCGTCCAGCCGGGCGGCGGTCATGGCCAGGACGGGATAGTCCCAGCCCCACGTGCTGTCCCAGTCCCAGTCCGCGAGGACCTCCCGCAGCGTTGCCCGCATGATCGCCGGGTCCACCAGCCCGGTCTGCGGCAGGACGCCCAGGGCGCACAGCATTGACGGGTGGTCGGTGCGGATGGTGAAGGGTTCGACGTCGATCGCCGCGTACGTGCCGTCCATAACCTTGGGGGGCACCATGCCGGCCGCTACGGCTTCCCAGACCTCCCGGGGCGGCAGGCCGAGCCGTTCGCGCCATGCCGAGGCCAGCCTGAGGGCCCACTGCCAGTACGCGAGTTCGAAGGTGGGATTGCTGGCCGTCCCCCGGACGGATTCGTAGCTTTCCTGGGCCGGAACCAGGGGCGGGCCCAGTTCGAAGCCGCGGGCAGTGGGGTGGGCGAAGGACGCCATGAAGTCGGCGGTGGCGAACACCACCTCCGCGAACTCGGCCAGGAGCTCACGGGACGGCTCGGCGCGGTAGGCCAGTTCGGCCAGGTGGATCGGGTGCGGCTGCTGCCAGATCAGGAAGGTGCCGATCGGGCTGGGGCTTTCCCGCCCGTCCGGACCCACTTGCTTGGGCCAGCGGACGCCGTCGAACCCCTGGTCCTTGGCCGTTTGCCGCCCGCTGTCCATCACCGTGGCGTACCAGCGCAGCGCCGGCAGCAGCAGGGCCGTCCGGTTCCAGGTGGCGAAATGAGCCGCGTGCCACCAGTGCATCTCCAGGTGGAAGCGGCCGCGCCAGGAGTTGCACACCAACCCGGTTTCCTGGGGCGGCAACGATCCGGAGCAGTTGATGGCGGTGAGGTACTGCGAGAGGACGGTGCGGCGCTCCAGTTCCAGGGCGCGGGGATCCGCCGTCCCGGAAAGGTCGACGGCGGCGCCGGACTTCCAGAAGGTAGCCCAGCCTTGGCGGGACGCATCGATCACGGCGGTGCCGGCTTCCGCTGCGGTTGCCGCCGCCGCCACCGGGGCAGCGGCGGGTTCCGGTGTGGCGGGTTTGCCGATGCCGCTGATGCCGCCCGTTCCGCGGGGCAGGCAGTCGCCTTGCCCGGCGCTGACGAAGTGGACCGCGAAGTCCAGGACTTCCTGCCCGGGTTCGGCGCGGATCAGCACCTCGTGCCTGCCCGTCTGCTCAACCACCAGGCCGGTGCCGGTGATGGCCACCTGGTAGCCGGAACCGTCAAGGTCCCGCTGAATCACCCAGCGCTGTGGTTCGGCTTCCGCCACCCGGGTGGAGTGGGCTGCCGGCTGGTCCCAGTCCGCGGCGTTATGCCAGGCTTCGGAGCCGTACGGGAAGGCCAGTGTGACGGCCAGGCCCTGGTCCAGCGCCGCCGATTCGATGCGGAACCCCAGCTGGTCTTGTTCGGGGTGGCACGCAGTGGTGACATGGACGGGGTGCCCGCTCAGTGCGAAGGTGCTGGTTGCTGTCCCGGTCCAGAGGTCCAGTATCTGCCGGGGGTCCACGATGTCCGCGGCCTGGATGTCCGGGTTGTCCCTGTCCGGAAGGCTGAAGCCGATTCGGCCCAGGTCAAGCCGGTGCGGGTTGGCCCGCAGCCAGGTTTCGGCGCGGGACGTGTCCGTCTCGCGGCCGTCAACAATGTCACCCACCATGTCAACATAGGGCACCGGGCCGCGCGGCGAATCGTACGTGACGGTGGAACCGGCCAAGGAGTACTCGCCGTCGGCCGGAATGGCGTGCCAGCCCCACTGGGACTGGGTGCCCAGCAGCGTGCCCGGTGGGAGTTCACTGCGGGCACCCACCGGGTAACTGCCAGGCATGCTTTGCATTCCGGTCAGGTCCAGGGTGAAGCAGAACTCCCCGTTCCCCACCGAAACAGGGCTCCGCGGGTCCAGGCTTTGCTGGTGCACGTTATGGCGGCGCACCAGGGATTGACGGTCAATGGCAGTGTGCTGGCTGCGCAAGGCGCACGCCCTCCTCCGGTGAGAAAACGCTTTCTAAGCATCCTTTCCCGTGGCCCGGCGTCTGTCAACCACGGACCGCCCAGGGGGTGGTCCGTTCAGGCGGCAGGTGGTCCGCTGCGGAACCTGACCATCTTGTGCGAGCCGTCGCAATAAGGCTTGATGGCGGATGCGCCGCAGCGGCACAATGCCACGGTTTGCCGGTCGCGGGGGACTGCATCCCCTGACGGCGTGACAATCTCGAAGCTGCCGCGGATAATCAGAGGCCCATCCGGGCAAACCACGATTGAGCTTTCGGCCGGCCCCCCATCAGGGTTCACGCCGCAACCGCCACGGTTGGCCGGAGGGACGTTCCACCGTTTTCCCAGCAGGAAAGCAGGTGGCTGGACTGCCGGAGGTCCAGGGCAAGGGCAGCTGTTGCACCGAAGAGGACGTCGCCCAGCAACCTGGGCTCCGCCTCCACCAGGCCACCCGCCAGGTCACGGCCGGCAATTTGCTCGTGGACTGCATCGGCTTCCACATGCTCGTCGAAGTAATGGGTTACGGCTTTGTTGTAGCCATGCCTGCGGAATCCCTGGCTGTAGAGGCGGTTGGGCTGTGAGGAGGTCATCTCATACATGGCCAGGTGCCCGGCGATCGCCCCGCGCAGCCGGCGGTTCAAGCCGCACAGGGACATGAAGTTCACCGCCGCCAGGGATACGGCCGGTACGGTGTCCAGATATCCGCCGTAGGTGTCGTCCAGGTCAAGGCCCCGCATGGTCCGGGCGAACAAGGCGGCGTGCATCCGCTCAGGCCGGCCGCCGCCGTATTCATCCGCCTGGATCTCCACCAGGGCGGCTTTTGGCCGGCCGCTCAGGCGGGGAATCGCCCAGGTGTGGGGGTCGGCTTCCTTGAGCTGGTAAACGGACTTGTGGATCAGGAATTCCCTCAGCTGGGCCAGGCTGGCCTTCTTCGCGACGAAACGCGAGACGCTGGGGCCGGCGTCGCGGCCAGCCAGGCTGAAGAGGATGTCCGCGACGCCGTCGCTGGTCATCGGTTCCCCATGATGGGGAAGCCCGTGGACCAGCGGGGCGGCCTCGTTGCGCACGGAATCTTCGAAGGGCTGCTCCAGGAGCTGGCGTGCCCCAATCAGGTCCGGCTCCCATTCCCAGGCGTCGTCCACCCCGTCCAGGCCGGAATAGTGCAGCTCGTAGAGGCAGAAGAGCGTGAGCTGGATGTCATCGTCCACCACCAGGTCCCCCGCTGCGGCCAGGCGGGCGTGGATCTCCTGCCGGAGTCCGGCCAGTCCTGAAGCGGTCCGTGTTGGCTCCGGACCGCGGGCAAGGACGCGGAACAGCTCGTGGCTGATGGGCCCTCTGGCTTCTGGAATCTTCATGGTGCTCCTTTGACGTGATGACCTGGCGCCCCGTCTGGTCCGTTCGCCAGACCCACGCCCAGGTGCGGCCGGTTACGCCAGCCTCTCCAGTCGATCACCTTAATAGTAAGCATGATTACTATATTAAAGCGAAGTGCCGGGCCCGGATTCCGCGGCAGGCCCGGCCGCCTGTTAGCTGACGAAGGCCTTCATCCAGGTTTTGAGGTCTTCGCCGAATTCCACGCGCTCGGAGGCCAGGGTGATGACGGCCTTGAGGTAGCTGAGCTTGTCGCCGGTGTCGTACCGGCGGCCCTTGAAGACCACCCCGTACACGCCGGAGCCGTTGCCCTCGCCGGCGGCAAGGGTCTGCAGCGCATCGGTCAGCTGGATTTCGTTACCGCGGCCGGGATTCGTGTTCTCCAGGACACCGAACACGGCCGGGTGCAGCACGTACCGGCCGATCACGGCCAGGTTGGACGGCGCCTCACCCACAGCGGGCTTCTCCACCAGGGAGTTCACGCGGACGTAGTCCTCGCCCGCCACCACGGAAATGTCGGCACAGCCATAGGCGCTGATCTGCGAGGGGTCAACCTCGATCAGGGCGATCACCGATCCACCGGTCTTCTGCTGGACCTCCATCATGGTGCTCAGCAGGGACTCGGCCTCATCGATGAGGTCATCCCCCAGGAGCACCGCGAACGGCTCGTTGCCCACGTGCTGGCTGGCGCACAGCACCGCATGGCCCAGGCCCTTGGCCTCACCCTGGCGCACGTAGTGGATGGGCCCCAGGTTGGAGGCGTGCTCCACGGCGGCAAGCTTGTCCGTGTCACCCTTCCGCTCCAAGGCACCTTCCAGGCCGGGTTCCCGGTCAAAGTGGTCCTCCAGGGCACGCTTGTTCCGTCCCGTGATCATCAGCAGGTCAGTCAGGCCCGAATTCACGGCCTCCTCCACCACGTACTGGATGGCCGGCCGGTCAACAACCGGCAGCATTTCCTTCGGCATTGCCTTGGTGGCGGGCAGGAATCGGGTCCCCAATCCGGCAGCAGGAATAACGGCCTTGGTGATGGTTTGTGATGCAGTCATGTGTGTTTTCTTTTCTGTTGTGGGACGTGTCAGCAGTGGGCGCGGAGGCTGTTGCAGGTCAGGTCGCCGCATTGTGTGATGTCGTTGATGAACCCGGCAGCGTGCCGCGGCAGGAGCATTGCAGCATTCGAGGCAGTGGTTTCGTCGCGGATACCGGACTCAAGTGCTGCGGCCAGGCCGGCCAGCCGGCGGGCGCCGATCATTTGGCTTGATGATTTCAGGCTCAACACCGCATCGAGCGCACGTTCGAAGCTTCCCGCCACCAGGGCCAAGCGAAGTCTTTCGATGCGGTGCGGCATTAAATCGATGAAGGAATCAAAGAAGGCCTTCGTGTAGGCAAGTTCCTCAAGTTCCTCCGTGAACTGGTCAAGAACGGACCGGTCCAGTAACGGCGGAATATCACTGGAATCAGGGGGCCGGCGTCCGTTAATCGATTTGTCCGGCCGTTCATCATGCCGGGTGGAGCTGTGAATCATATGTCCTTCTCTTGGTCAGTTGCGGCTCCCGCAATTTCTGTTGGCTGTACTTGGGTGAAGATCCCCGGAATTGCCTTAGGATCAGTCCGAAGTGAGTGTGAAACGCCGCTTGGGTGGTGGCGTCCGCAGGTCCTGGTCTCATAGGTGCTCCGCGCCGCTCGGTCTCGTCGGTGCTGTGCGCCGTCTGTCAGGGGAAGTGCAATTGAATACTCAGAAAAACCAGCGTTGGCTGAAGCTGCCTCGACGGCGGCTCTCTGTTGGCGCCGTCGTCTCTGGTTTCGTCGCGTTTATGCTGTTGGTGGTGCCATCAGCCTCAACGGTGCCTGCTGCTGAGGCAGCGGCCACGTCCGGCGATTGGGTTCCCCTGGCCGCGGGGCCGGCACCGGCGAGCAGTCCCTTGGCTGGTTTTGTCCCGTTCGCCGGTGCTTACAGTTCGATGCCTCACTCCATGGAATGGTTCTACCTTCCCGTTAATGCGGTTGTTACCGGACCCGGAACGTTTAATTGGGCAAGCCTGGAAACCCAGTTGAACGCCATTGCGGGACGCGGCCACCAGGCGGTTTTTCGCTTTTATCTTGACTACCCGGGTAAGGCCACCGGCATCCCCGCATATCTGCTGCAGTCCGGGCTGTCCACCCACCGCTATGCAGACCATCAAAACCGTGGCGTGAGCGTCTCCCCGGACTATGAGGATCCGCGCCTCGTGTCAGCACTTGAGGGATTCGTTGCAGCCTTTGGGGCCCGTTATGACGGTGATCCACGAATCGGGTTCATCCAGATGGGCCTTCTGGGCTTCTGGGGTGAATGGCACACCTTCCCCCATGACGGTTGGGGCTCTCCGGAGAACTGGTTTGCATCAACGGCCACCCAGGGTCGCGTGCTCGCGAGCTACACCAAAGCGTTCAGGAAAACGAAGCTTCAGGTCAGGTACCCCGACGCAGCCAACAAAAGCCTGAACGTCGGCTATCACGATGATTCTTTTGCCGTGCAGACCTTGCCGGGAATTGGTTGGCACTTTGTGGACAAACTGCGTCAATCCGGGACGACGGGCAAGTGGCTCACGCAACCCGTGGGCGGGGAACTGCGGGTGGAGATCCAGGACTGCATCTTTGAAACGCCGATGCGCTGCCCCGTCATCGAGCCCGGCGCGGACAATGACTTTTCCGGAAGTGTCGCAGCCACCCATGCCTCGTGGCTGCTTAACCACCGTGCCTTCAGTCCGGGATACACCGGTCAGACCCTGGCGAACGCAAAAGCTGCCTCCCAGTCGCTGGGCTACCGGTTCCAAGCGACAGCTTTCGCACTGACCCGGGGAGCCGTCAGCGGGCAGAGCGATCTCACTGTAAAGGTTAACAATGCTGGGGTTGCACCTTTCTATTACGACTGGCCGATCCAGGTTGCTGCGGCCGATTCGGGTGGAAAAATAGTTCGGACATGGACTACCTCGTGGAAGCTCTCCGGGGTGAAGCCGGGAACTCCGGTGCAGTGGAAAACAACTGTCGGCGGTGTGCCGCCGGGGTATTACACGCTGCTGATGAGGCCGGTTAACCCGCTTGCGACGGGCGTCCCGCTACGGTTCGCCAACGCATCCCAGGACAAAACCCTGGCTGGTTGGCTCACGCTGGGGCGCAAGTACCTCCCGGCGCCGTGAGCAGGCCGGGGCCTCGTCCTGCTCACGGTGCCGGGTTTGTTGCCCTGTATCCGTCCGGGTTTCCCTGCTGCCACCGCCAGGCATCGGCACACATGCGGTCAAGGGTCAGCGACGCCGTCCACCCCAGCTCGAGGTCGGCCTTCGACGGATCGGCAAGACTCACTGGCGCGTCTCCCGGTCTGCGGTCCACCAGGGCGTAGGGAATGGTGGTACCGGATGCGGCTTCAAACGCTTTGATTACTTCCAGGACGGAGTAGCCTTCACCGGTGCCGAGGTTCCAGGTATGCAGTCCCTCGTGCCTTGCGAGGTAGTCCAGTGCTGCTGCGTGGCCTGATGCCAGGTCCATAACGTGGATGTAATCCCTGATGCCGGTCCCATCGGGGGTGGGGTAGTCGCTGCCGAAAACTCTCACTTTGTCCCTGCGGCCCACTGCCACCTGCGTCACGTACGGAAACAGGTTGTTCGGCGGCCCCTGCGGGTCCTCCCCGATCAGCCCGGAGGTGTGGGCGCCCACGGGATTGAAGTAGCGCAGGAGCGCAATCCGCCACCGGGGATCGGCGGCCTGGAGATCCGTGAGGATGTCCTCGATATGCTGCTTGGTCCTGCCGTACGGGTTGGTCGCGCGCAGCGGGAAGTCCTCCCTGAGCGGCATGTCGGGGTTGGCACCGTAGACAGTGGCCGAGGAGCTGAAGACAAGGTGGCGGACGCCGTGGGCGTCCATGGCCTCCAGGAGGCTCAGCGTCCCGCTGACGTTGTTGCCGTAGTAGCGCAGTGGTTGGCTGACGGATTCCCCGACGGCCTTGAAACCTGCGAAGTGGATGACGGCACCAATATCGGCGCAGGAGAAAATCTCCCGAAGGCAGGACTTGTCCGCAATGTCCCCCTCAACGAAAGAGATGTCCCGGCCCGTGATTTTCTGTACCCGAAGCAGGGATTCAGAGAGGGAGTTGCTGAGGTTGTCGATGACAGTGATGTTGTGCCCGGCCTCGAGCAGATGAAGGATGGTGTGCGAACCGATGTATCCGCAACCGCCGGTGATGAGGATGTTAATGGCTCTGCCTCCGCTGGTAGATGACCCCGCGTTGCGCGGGCAGAACCAGCGACGTCGGGGCAGGGTTCCCTGCGGCGTCCGCCAGTCCCGGGGGAACGCTGATCCGGCGTTTCCGGCGGCCATCCTTGTTGAAGTTCACTGCAGCCCACCCGCCGTTGAATTCGCGCGACCAGACGTGGTGGCGGCCTTTCGGCTTTTCCCTGGGTGTTCCCAGGGACCAGTCCAGCTCGGGGATGTGTTGGGTCCGGCTGTAGTCATCGTGTGCTGTCGCAGTGAAGGAGCCCCGGCCATGGCCGAAAATCCAGAATGCTGCCAGCCCGTACGTGAAATTCGGGTGGTTGTCATCCCCGTTTGTCGGGACGCGCAGAATTGACAGGCCTGGGCCATCAGCCTGCTGGAGCTGTGCTTCTGCCGTAGCCGGGTCAAAGAGGTCCCGGGGGCCGTAGCCAAGCCAGACTTCTTCGAACCCGCCGCCGTACGCGGCGTGGGAAGCCCACCTGCCCGGCACCCGGCGCGACTCGGCGATGTTGGGCACCAGGATTTTCCCGATGCTGTTCAGGGATTGGCCCGCTGCGTGGACAAGGTGATCGAGCCCGTCCCGAAGATCCGCCATCGAGGAAGCCGATCTAATGGGCAGGTTCAGCTGGTAGTAGTCGTCAAAAACATCGTTGTCAGCCATCACGCCGTCGAACGGCGACTCCAGGAGTTCTGCGGTGACATTTTGAACCCAGCGCGCACGGTACCCGGCGTCGCGAACGTTCATCTGCCAATGCCCGCCGTACCCGTTCCACTCGATGCGGGTGCCGTCCAGCCGGGTAGCGAACCACGCCCCGCCCTCCTCCTCGGCTTCGCGGTACGCAACGCCCGAACTGTAGACCGGCCCGGGTTCGTAGTCACGGGTTGATGAGAAGCACTTGTAACAAAGGACCGTCATGTCCGGCCGGAGCCGCTTGAGTTCTGCCGCCGCGTCCGTCTCCCAGGGTTGGAGGATGGCTGCGCGGTAGTGCTTTGCAGCGAAGGCCACCTGGTCCGCAGGGATGGGATCGCCGTAGCGGATCCACGCGCCCACGCCGCTCACAGGTCCACCGGAGCCAGCTCTTCGCCCCGGACCGGGGCCGCTTCCCCGATGACCGGGAGGTCGCCGAGGGCGCGGTAAATCTGGTTGTAGGAGGACATAACCTCGTGCATCTGGAACAGCTCCTGGACGCGGGTGCGGGCATTTGCCGCGTATGAGGCGTAGTTGGCCAGGTTGCCGATGACGGCCTGGATGCCGTCGGCCATCTGTTGCACGTTGCCGGGCGTGACCGTTTCGCCGCAGGGACCGATGACCCGTCCGTCCGCGGTGGTGAGGTTGTCGGAGATCTGCTGTGCGACGCCGCCCACATCGGAGCCGACGGTAGGAATTCCCGCCGCCATGGCCTCAAGAATGACAATAGGCTGTCCCTCGTTGTAGCTGGGGAGGACCAGGAGGTCGAACTGGTCCAGCATGTCCCGAACATGGACAGTGCCGTGGATGGTGACGTGGTCGTTGAGTCCCAGGGCATCGATCTTCGCGAGGCAGGCCTCGTAGTACTCCGGCACGTGTTCGGTTGGCCCCAGAACGTCCAGGTGCAGGTTCGGATACCCGCGGTCGCGCAGGATCTCCATGCTGGACAGCAGATCCAGCAGTCCCTTGATGGGCACAACGCGGGCGATATAGACAAGGTGCCAAACGTAGTCGGGGCCTTCCGCTTCCATCTTTGTCAGTGCGTCCTGACGCGCCCGGAACTTCTCGTCGAACTCGGCAATGACCATGCCGTTGGGCACAACCACCGACTTGTCCATGTCGGCGCCGAGCCGGGCAGCTTCGGTGATGGCACTCGGGTAAAGGTACGTGATGAGTCGTGCGCTGGGGTAGCAGAAACGGCCCATCTCGGTCCACCACGCCATCCACGCGCGCTGCTCTGCGGTCACGTCGAAAGTCCGGTAATCCTCCGCCGTGATGGACAAGGCCATGTTCCGGTCCAGCAGGGTGTTGACCGTGTCGCGGACGTAGAGGTTGTGCTCGGTCAGCAGGAATGACGTGTTGTGGTCCCTGGCCGCGGCCGCGCCGAGCAGCGAGGCGTAGCCGGTGGTATGGGCGTGGTAGACACTGGCCCGGGGCATCGTTTCGCCCAGCACCGCGTAGGCCAGGGAAAAGAAGTTGCGCAGGGTCCAGAAAGAGTTTGCCAGCGACAGGTTCAACTGGGGCATACGATCCTGCAGGGTCTGCATGAATTCCCTGGAACCGAGAAGGGCCCAGAGGGGGTACTGCCGGGTGCGTTCGTTCATCCCCTCGTCAATCAGCTCCCACAGGCCCTCGACGTCGCCGTGTTCCGAAAGTGCGTACAGGGCATCAAAGAACCTGTGCGAGAGCGCTTCGCGTTCCGGTGCCGTCATTCCCAGATCCCTCGATGCGACGCCCTGGAAGTCCTGCCGGTGCTCATCCATGCTGAGGAACACGGTGCGTACCCACCGGACGTTCGACGGCATGCCGTAGAGGTCCGTCAGCGGCGCGTCCGAGTCCCACGTGATGTGGATGATGCCGTAGCTGAGATCGGGGTTGTGGGTCACGATGTCGTGAACCACGGCGGAGACCCCGCCTTTGAGGAAGGGATAGGTGGACTCCATCACGATGGCAACATCCACGTCCTCATAAACGGGCTTGGCGGCTGTTGCCGGCTCGATGGCCGCCGCCGGAGACAAGGTCCGTGGCTTCTTCTTGCCGCTTCTCGCGATCGAGTACATGGTGTTCCCCTTAGCATTTTGGAAGTCAGTCGTGGCGTTGCTGGGTAAAACGGGTCCTTGCCGGGTGATGGGCTGGTTACCAGGTAGTGGCGTGGCGCCAGAAAAGTGTGTATTCCGGTTGGCTCCAGTGACGCTTGTAGAGCGTCCAGGCGATGCCGATGAGGACAAAGTCCACAGCGCCCAACAGCAGGTAGCCGCCGGCCGCACCGGTGAGTGGGCCCAGCAGTCCGCCGGCGGCGAAGGCAAGGACGCAGACCGCCAGGTGGACGGCTCCAATGATCTGGGGGGTGGTCTTCTCGCCGATGAAGTCCAGTTCGTAGCTGAGCAGTGTCAGGACCATAAAGGCCCAGGAAGCCAGGGTGGCGGCCACCGCCAGCAGGGACTGCTGCGGATCAACCCCGGACATCACCAGGGACACTGAAAGTGCCAGCAGCGCTGCGATGGCGCCCGTGAGCAACACGGAGCGGTCAACGACACGGCTCAACCGGCGCGAGCTCCCCTTCAAAGCGCTGATGGGAGCCGCTGCAATGTCCCGGTGCAGGCCGTTGAGGGCCCTGTCCACGCCAGGCGCAAGGTGGACAAAGTAGTAGTTGTAGGCAACGACAGCGGGCAGCATCGCTGCGAACACGGCGACGACGTTGAAGTCGCCTTTGGTGACCAGGAAGAGTGCAAACTTGTCAGCCCAAAGCACGGCTCCCATGAGGAGTCCGCGGACAAGGTCGAGGCCGAACACCCGCGTGCCGAGCCGCTGGGTAAATCCCAGGTGCCGCAGGCCGGAGCGCATGGCCAGGAGCTGCGTTGCCGTGCCCACCAGGGGCGGAAGCCACCACACTGTGGGGGCGATAAAAAGCGCGGCGGCGTAACCGGACCACGCCGCTGCCCACAGGCCCCGGCGGTTTGCCACGTTGGCCAGTACCAGGGACTGCACAAAGAGAAGGTGCAGGACGCAGAGCACCACATAGTCGAGCATCACGGTGGCGGACCACCCTGAGGCCAACCACATGGGAACGGCGAATACGGCAACCAGCGGCAGTGACTGGACGAACATCATGGGCCAGTAACGGCAGAATTTCCGGGTGATGGCTTCGAGGTTCCGCTCGGCCATCAGATCGCCGAGGACCCGGTAGATGGGAAGGCATGCCGCCTGGGCCATCCAGGGCACGGTGATGGAGGATGCCAGCACCACGAGCGTCAGGGGCACCCCATCCACGTCAACGGCAGCCATTGTGGGGCTGACCAACGGGTAGACAACGTTGAGCAAAAGAACGGGTGAAAGGTACAGCAGGAGCGCAGAGCCCAACCTTTCAGTCGAGGCAACTGCCCCGCTGTTGGGACCGGCAATGCCTGGCTTGATGATCAGGGCGAGAGCCAGCAGGAACGGGACCGCTGCTGCGGCAAGAACGGAAAAACCGGCGGAGCCGGGAAAAAGCTGCACGGTTGCCGGCACAAGTGCGGACAGCGCCAGTCCCACCACAACGATCAACGACATCTGGCGGGTGTAGGAATCGTGAAATAAGGACTTCAAGATGATCTGGTTCTTTCCTCTGGATCAAGCCCCTGCCCTCGAGCTGCGGGCATGGAAAAGCCCACCGGTCTCTCTCGTCAGCGATTGAGGCGCGGCAGGCGCGATGGGTACTCATGTTGGTGTTGGGTCGGTTGTGCAGGAGAAGGGGAGTCGACGGCGGACTGGGGGGCCGGCCCGGTCTCAGAGGCAGGCTTCCGCCGCCGACTCCGGCTGGTACCGGCCCCACTTGGAAGGCCGGAAATCTACAAATCTAATTCCACGCAAAACTTCACGGAAAAACCCGAGTAGGCAGTACTCTATTTTTTTCCAATGCACTACTTGGTTTCTTGGTAGCGCCGCTGGAATGACCCAACCCAGCGGCCTCCGCTGGTAAACCATTGCGTCCGGTTCAGGCAACAAGAAACATTCAATCAACCACTCCTCAGAAACTACTTTGAGAAAGATCAAGATCTGATCAATGCTCGAAAAGATTCTCAGGAATTCCTCAGTATTAGCCAAGGCCAGTTGCTGAGGACCTGTTCGCCCACGTCAGTAGCCGATGGCCTGCTGTTTTGCCGCGCCGTGACGCTGTTCACAAACGGCCGACGCGCATTATCGTCGACCCCATTCACAACCCTGGGTAATGTGATGCGGATCGCACGTCGTAAGCTTTTGTCCGGATCAAATGCCGGCACCCTGCCGGGCCTGGAAATTGACGGAGAATATCATCGAAGATACCCCTGGAGTCCGCATCAAAAAGGGACCTGATCCCAAGGCTGGTGTTTGCCTGAATTTCCCACTGAGCCATCCGCGGGGTTGGCGGTGCCGAATCCACAGGTAATGCATAAAGCCCGGGCCGGCTGTGCGTGCCGGGACAGTTACTACATGGAAGGAAGCAGTTGTGGAGCGCGGTGTAGCAGTAGTGATCGAGGACGACAACGACGTACGGGCTGCGCTTGCTGCGATCTTCCGGCAGGCAGGGTTCGCCGTGCACCAGGCGTCATCGGGTGCTGAAGGACTGGACCAGGTACGGACGCACAACCCTGACATCGTGACCCTCGACATCGGCCTGCCGGACTTTGACGGGCTTGAAGCGTCCCGGCGCATCAGGACCTTCAGTGACGCTTACGTGGTGATCATCAGCGGGCGTGCAGACGAGGCGGATGCGTTGCTTGGCTTTGAGGCGGGCGCTGACGATTACATCGTCAAACCCTTCCGTGCCCGGGAACTTCGGGCCCGCATCAAGGCGATGCTCCGCAGGCCGCGGGCCTCCAGCCCGGGTGGGGCGGGCAGCAGCCAAGGGGACGCCGCTGCGGGTTCCGGTGACGGGACTTTCACGCGGGAGGCGACGTATGACAGTTTCGACTACGTCCACAAGGGCCTGGCTTTGCACGAGGGAACCCGGCAGGCTGCCGTGGACGGCGTACCCGTCGCCCTGACGCGGAGCCAGTTCGACATCCTCCTGGTGCTGATGAAAAAGCGGCGGACCATCCAGGCGAAGGCCGACCTGGTGCGCTACCTTCGCCATGACAGCTACGATGGCTCCTTTGTGGGCGCCACGGAGGAGCGCGCGGTGGAGGTCCACGTCAGCAACCTCCGTAAACGTCTCGGGGAAAACCCCAGGAAGCCGCGGTGGGTGGAGACGGTGCACGGTGTGGGCTACCGCCTCACGCCGCCGGTGCCGCGCCGGCAGGGCAGGCAACAGGACTGAATGCTGAACCCGCTGCTTTTCAGCTGCCCTGGGCCGGGGTGAGGATTTCGCGCAGGGCTTCGACCACCAGGTTGTGGTCCTGGACCTGCGGGAGGCCGGACACCGTGACGGTGGCGACGGACCCGACGCCGGCCACGTACAACGGGAATGACCCGCCGTGGGCTGCGTAGCGGGACTGGTCGAACCAGGCGTTGTCCTCGATCCGGCCGCCGTTCCGCCGGCCCCGAAGGCCCACCAGCAGGGACGGCACCTCGTAGCGGGCCGCTGTGGCCTTCTTCGCCCGGATCCACTGCTCGTTGTCCGGAGTGGCGCCGGGAAGCGCCACGTGGAAGAGCACCTGCTCACTCCTGGAAATATCAATGGCAATGGGCAGGCTCCGCTCCTTTCCCAGCTCCACCAACAGCAATCCGAGGTTCAGGGCGTCATCCAGCGAAAAGCCGGGAAACTGCAGTTCCCTGGTCTCGGCTTCGATCCTGGCAATGAAGGCCTCCAGCGAACCCTCAGGCTGGGCATCGGCGGAGTCCGGATCGAAGTCGGTCACAAGCGGTGAATTGGCGGTCATGGCCCACAATCTACCCCGCCCAGGTGTAAACTGGGCAGGCCCAACAGGGCAGCTTTAACCAACCACTGAAACATTCAACGACAGGGGAGCGCAGCCGTCGGGCATCACTGGCATTTGCCAGGATCCGCAGGTGGGCGCTGAGAGTGCGGACAGCCGCAGACCCTCGAACCTGATCCGGTTAGTACCGGCGCAAGGGAGTCGAGTTCTCGAAGTGCGCGGAAAATGGCGGCAGCAACCGCCACCCGTGTCCACTTTCCCCTCCTGTTACCCAGGAGGACCACCATGAGCACTGCAGCAATCAAGAAGACCACCAGCAGGTCCTGGCGCGTCGTGGACATCGTCGTCGCGGCCCTGATCGCGATTGCCGGCGGCATCATTTTCTGGGCCTGGTCCCAGGGTGCCGCGGCCGTTTCCGCGCCGATGAACGCCGTCTATCCGCCCCTGACCGGCCTCCTGGCCGGCGGCTGGATGATCCCGGCCGTCCTGGGCATGCTGATCATCCGGAAACCAGGTGCCGCGCTTTTCTGCGAAACCATCGCCGCGACGGGTGAGCTGTTTATGGGCTCGCAGTACGGCGCGTCGGTGCTGTTTTCCGGGTTCGTCCAGGGCCTGGGCGCCGAGATCATTTTCGCCATCTTCGTCTACCGGAAGTTCAACCTTCCTGTCTCCCTGCTGGCCGGCGCGGGTGCCGGACTCTTCTGCGGCCTGAACGATTCGTTCGCGCCGTGGGGCTGGAACATTGCCTATTCGGGCGGCGACAAACTCGCCTACATCGTCTTCACCGCCATCTCCGGCGCAGTCATCGCCGGCGCCCTCTCCTGGATCGCCACCCGCGGCCTGGCCAGGACCGGCGTGCTGGCTTCCTTCGCCTCTCGGAAGGCCGCATCGGAGCCTGCCTTCTCCTGATGCCTGCACCTTCCCAGCACGGCAGCCCGGCGGTCCGGCCCGCAGCGGTCAGTGCCCACGGGTGGGGCTGGCGCCATGCCGGCCGTACCAGGCCCGCCGTCCGCGCCCTTGACCTGGATATCCGGCCCGGCGAGCGGGTCCTCCTTTTGGGCCCCTCCGGAGCCGGTAAGTCCACGCTGCTTCACGCCCTCGCAGGGGTGCTGGGGGATGCGGACGACGACGGCGAAGCGGCGGAGTCGGACGAGTCCGGTTCGCTGCTGGTGGACGGCGCCCCGCCCAGGTCCCGGCGCGGGCGCGCCGGCCTGATGCAGCAGGACCCGGAAACGCAGGTGGTCCTTTCCCGGGTGGGCGACGACGTTGCTTTCGGCGCCGAAAACCTTGCGGTGCCCCGCGACGACATCTGGACCCGTGTGCACGAGGCGCTGGCCGACGTCGGGCTTTCCCACCTTTCGCTGGACCACCCGACGTCGGCCATCTCCGGCGGGCAGAAGCAGCGCCTGGCGCTGGCGGGAATCCTTGCCATGCGGCCCGGCCTGATCCTGCTGGATGAGCCAACGGCGAACCTGGACCCGGCCGGGGTGCTGGAGGTCCGCGACGCCGTGGCCAGGTGCCTCGACAAAACGGGGGCCACCCTGGTGGTGGTGGAGCACCGCGTGGGCGTGTGGAAGGACCTGGTGGACCGGATCGTGGTGCTCCAACCGGGATCAGCGTCGGACCCGGCCGTGCTCCTGGACGGGCCGCCGGATACCGTGCTGGAAGGCGCCAGGGAGATGCTGAAAACCGCCGGTGTCTGGGTCCCGGGGTATGCCCCTGCCACGCGCCACCGCACGGCGGGATCCCCGGCCGACGGCGACCTGCTTCTTGCCGCGGACAATCTGGCGGTGTCCCGTGAACGGCCCCGCCGCAGCAGGTTCCGCAAAATTCCGCCGGTTCCCGTCCAGGAAGGAATCGACGCGCAGGTAATTTCCGGGCAGGCGCTGGCCATCACGGGTCCCAACGGCGCCGGAAAATCCACCTTCGCCCTGACGCTGGGCGGATTACTGGCTCCTGTTGCCGGGACCGTCGAGGCCGCTGCCACTCTTGGCCAAGGCGCCGGACCGGATCCCTACCGCTGGAAGGCCGAGCAGTTAATCGAGCGGATCGGCACGGTGTTCCAGGAGCCTGAACACCAGTTCGTCACCGGCCGGGTGCTGGACGAACTGCAGTTCGGTCCCAGGCACCTGGGCCATGGCGCGGAACGGGTGGATGAGCTGCTGGAAAGGCTGCGGCTGACCGGTTTGGTGGACGCGAATCCCTACACGCTCTCAGGTGGCGAAAAACGGCGGCTTTCCGTAGCCACCGTCCTGGCCGCAAGTCCCAGGGTCCTGATCCTGGACGAGCCCACCTTCGGGCAGGACGCCAACACCTGGGCCGAGCTGGCATCGTTCCTCACCGAACTCCTGGACACCGGCACCGCCGTGGTCTCGGTGACGCATGATGCCGAATTCACCGCCGCCCTGGGCGGGGCCGAGCTGCGACTGTCAGCTCCGGAGCGGGTGGCGCCATGAGGCAGGAGCTGAACCTTCCCGGCGGAACCGCCGTGCTGGCCCGCGCCAACCCGCTGAGCAAATTTGCCGCCGTTTTCCTGGTCACGCTGGTTCTGGCGCTGTCCATCGACTGGGTTTCCGCGTCCGTTGCGCTCGCCTGCGAACTGCTGCTGTTCCCCCTGGCGGGGCTCACGCTGACGCTGCTGTGGCAGCGTGGCTGGCCGTTGATCCTGGCGGCGGCCGTCGGCGGCTGGAGTACCTCCATCCTGGCAGCGGACAGCGGAAGGACGCTGATCGACGTCGGGATCTGGACCATGAGCGAGGGTTCGCTGGAAACCGGCGCCGGATTCCTGCTCCGCGGCCTGGCCATCGCCCTTCCCGCTGTGCTGCTGATGAGCTGTACCGATCCCACTGACCTGGCCGACGCGCTGGCCCAGAAGGCCCGGCTGCCGCACCGGTTTGTCCTGGGGACCCTCGCGGCAATGCGGCTGGTGGGGCTGATGGCGGAGGAATGGCAGACCATCGGGATGGCGCGCCGGGCCCGCGGCGTGGGTTCGCGCGGCAGCGTGGGCCAGCGGATCAAGGCCACGCTGGGACAAAGCTTCGGCCTCCTGGTGCAGGCGATCCGGCGGGCCTCCAGGCTCGCCGTGACCATGGAAGCGAGGGGTTTCGGCGGCGGCGAACGGACCTGGGCCCGTGAGTCCACCTTTAGCGCGCTCGATGTGTGGGTGGTTGCCGGTGGTGCCCTGATCTCCGGCCTTGCCGTCACTGCTGCCGTGTCGGCCGGAACGTGGAACATGGTGTGGCTGGGGCAATAGGTCCTTATCCTGTTGGCAAAACCATTGATCTTCCCGAAACACACTGATAGTTTCGGGAAATCGGTTTCTCGACAAAGGTGGATACCCAATGGCGCGTAAAAACATCCGTGGAACCCGGAAGATCATTGCAGTGGCAACAGCCCTAAGCCTTTTGGGCTTCACCGTTGCCTGCTCCAATGATTCGTCCGGCGAATCAGGCTCAGGGCAGCAGGAGATCCGGTTCGCCTGGTGGGGAAACGCCACCCGCGCGGACCTGACCAGCAAGGCCATCGCCGCCTTCGAAGCACAAAACCCCGATATCAAGGTCAAGCCCGAGTACGGCGACATTTCGGGCTACTTCGACAAGCTCGCCACCCAGGTCGCGGCCAATGACGCCCCGGATGTGATCACCATGGGCGGCGCCTACCCCGCCGAGTACGCCAACCGCGGGGCCCTGCTTGACCTGTCCACGGTGGGCGACGCCCTGGACCTGTCCGGCATCGACCAGGGCGCCCTGCAGAACGGGCAGGTGGATGGCAAGCAGTACGGCATCTCCACCGGCGCCAACGCGCTGGCCATCGTGGCCAACCCGGCCGTCTTCGAGGCCGCCGGCGTCCCCATGCCCGACGACGGGACGTGGACCTGGGAGGATTTCGCCCGGATTGCCGCAGGCGTGACCGCCAAAAGCCCCAAGGGCACCTACGGGACTGCCACTGTCCTGACCCACGACTCGCTGGACGCCTTCGCACGGCAGCGCGGCCAATCGCTGTACACCAAGGACGGCGCGCTGGGCCTCGAGGAGGGCACGGTCCGGGACTACTTCGACTACTCCCTGGAACTGAGCCAATCGGGGGCCGCGCCCGGTGCGTCCGAAACGGTGGAAAAGCTCAACGTCAGTACCGAGCAGACCCTGATGGGGACCGGCCAGGCCGCCATGATGCTGACCTGGTCAAACTCGCTGACGGCCCTGAGCAAGGCCTCCGGTGCCCCGCTGGAGCTGCTTAAGCTGCCCGGCGAAATCCCCACCCACGGCATCTGGCTGCAGTCCTCCCAGTTCTACACGGTCTCGGCGCGGAGCAAGCATACGGAGGCGGCGGCCAAGCTGATCGATTTCCTGGTCAACAATGAGGAATCGGCGCGGGTGGTCCAAAGTGACCGTGGTGTGCCCAGCAATGCCGACATGCGTACCGCCATCGGTGACCTGTTGACCCCCCAGGGCAAGGCGGAGGCGGCCTACGTGGACGAGATCGGAAAGCAGGATTTTGCCCCCACCTTCATCGGACCCACCGGCTCCACAGCCGTGGCTGAAATTACGGCACGTATCAACACCGAGGTGCTTTTCGAGCGGCTGACACCCGAAAAGGCGGCAGGCCAGTGGCTGAGCGAGAGCAAGGCTGCCATCGGAAAATAGGTGCCAGCGATTGCCTGGTATCGCACGTAACGGGTATACGGCGCGCCGCTGGGCCCTCGGGTGGCCCAAGCGGCACCCCGTAACTCATTCATGATATATTCGCGGCATGAGCCAGGAGACTACCGAACACGTTGCCGCCATGTTGAGGAACGCCAGGAGCGAGAAGGGCTGGACCCAGGGACAGCTGGCTTCCGAGCTTGGCACCAGCCAAAGCGCAGTGGCCCGGATGGAGCAGGGCAAGCAGAACCTGAGCCTGAAGATGATCCAGCGCCTGGAAACCATCTTCGACCGCAGCATCGTTAACGTTGGTAAACCGCGGATGACGCACCTTCGTGTTGAAGGCGGCCGCACCCTGTCCGGCTCGGTGGACGTCAACAGCAGCAAAAACGCCGGCGTTGCCCTGCTGTGCGCCAGCCTCATCAACCGGGGGACCACCGTCCTCCGCCGGCTTGCCCGGATCGAGGAGGTCAACCGCATCGTTGAGGTGCTCAGCAGCATTGGTGTTGAGTGCACCTGGCTGAACGCCACTGACCTGCGCCTCCGCCGCCCCGCCGTGCTGGACCTGGCTGCAATGGACGTTGACGCCGCCCGCCGGACCCGCAGCGTCATTATGCTGCTGGGGCCGCTCCTGGACGAGACCGCCGAGTACCGGCTGCCCTATGCCGGCGGCTGCGACCTGGGCACGCGGACCGTTGAACCGCACATGCAGGCTCTGCGTCAGTACGGTCTGTCGGTGGAGGCCACGGCAGGCTTCTACAGCGTCCAGGCGCCATCCGCCGATACCCGCGACCGCTCCTTTGTGCTGAGCGAGCGCGGGGACACGGTCACGGAGAACGCGATCATGGCCGCCGCCCACCGCGAAGGCACCACCGTGATCCGCAACGCCAGCCCCAACTACATGGTCCAGGACCTCTGCTTCTACCTGCAGATGCTCGGCGTCAGCATCGAGGGCGTCGGCACCACCACGCTTCGGATCGTAGGCCGGCCGCACATCGATGCCGACATCGAGTACTTCCCCTCCGAGGACCCCATCGAGGCGATGAGCCTTATTACCGCAGGCATCGTGACCAACTCCGAGGTGACGGTCCGCCGGGTTCCCATCGAGTTTATGGAGATCGAGCTTGCCACCCTGGGCCAGATGGGCCAGCAGCTGGAGATTTCCGGCGAATACGTGGCCCGCAACGGACGGACCAGGCTGGTGGACGTAACCACCAAGCCTTCCGCGCTGCGCGCCCCTGAGGACAAGATCCACCCGATGCCGTTCCCCGGCCTGAACATCGACAACCTGCCCTTTTTCGCCGTGATCGCCGCCAACGCCCACGGCCAGACCATGATCCACGACTGGGTCTACGAAAACCGGGCCATCTACCTCACGGAGCTGAACCGGCTGGGCGCCCAGGTGCAGCTCCTGGATCCGCACCGGATCTACGTCAACGGGCCCACCAAGTGGCGCGCAGCAGAGGTCGGCTGCCCGCCCGCCCTGCGCCCGGCCGCGTGCCTGCTGCTGGCCATGCTTGCCGCCCGGGGAGTGTCCGAGCTGCGGAACATCTACGTGATTGAGCGCGGCTACGAGGACCTCGCGGAGCGCTTGAACACCATCGGGGCCAAGGTGGAGTACTTCCAGGACTAGTTCCGGCGGATTCTGCACGATCATCCGCGCCCAGGCCCGGGTGGGCCCCGCCAGTCCGGGCTTCCGGCCCGGCCAGCGGCGGATGATGGTGCAGAATCAGGCAGGACGGCCCCGCCGCAGCACAGCCCGGATGTCCCGGAGCACCACATCGGGGGCGTTCCAGACCTGCTCGGGCGCGAAGCTGAGGGTTGCGTAACCCAGGGCCTGCGCGGCGTTCAGGCGGGCCATGTCCTTGCGCCAGGCGTCCCGCGAGCTGTGGAACTGGTAGCCGTTGACTTCCACGATGAGCCAGCCCCCAAGCATAAAGTCCACCCGCCCCACTCCGGGTACTTGGACCTGTCGGCGGAACTCAAGCCCCGCCGCGTCGAACAACAGCCTGGCACTGATCTCCGGCACGGATTCGGACAAGCCGTCCGCCTTTGCCAGGCGCCGCCGGGCCACACCGTAGTACCTGGCGCCCAGCTGGGCTTCCAGCGCAGCCCGGGACACACCCTGGAAGCGCATTGCGGACTGGGCGATCGCTATCGCATCGACTTCCGGCAGGCAGGTCAGGGCGTGGACCACAATGTCCTCGATGCCGGCGATGGGCAGTTGGTGATGCGGCTCGAAACGCAGCCCGCCGTGCCTGGGGCGATGCGTTCCGCGCCGGTGTTTGGCCGCCAGATGGAGCCGGACCGGCCTGTCCTTGATCCACAGCCCGTACCGGATGGCCCCGGAAGCGCAGGTCAACAACGAATCGCTGACGATTGCCTGCAGGAAAGCGGGATCGGCGTCCGGCAAGGCCCAGACACCCTTGCGCGGCTGGGCTGCTCCGGCTATGGCGAGATTCCGCACCGCGCGCTCCGAGTAGCCTTGGCGGCGGAGCAGGCCAACCCGTGCCACGCCGCCGACGGATTTCAGGTAGTCCAGGGGGTCCATGGAACGAGCCAGCCATCTTTTGGGCCGGTTGGGCACCGCCGTCGTGCCCTATGTGGAGAACGGGCGGCGGGTTCTGCCCACTCAACCGCGACAAACCCGGGCCCCGCCGCCCACTGGCCCGCACGCCGCGCCCGCCCACCGCATTGATTGGGCAGAATCCGCCGCAATCCGGAACCGGTTACCGGCAGGGAAGTGCCGCACAATGTAAGCATGCGAACATTCGGCGTTGAGGAAGAGCTCCTGATCGTTGACCCGGAGTCGGGCGAACCGCTGGCGCTCGCGGATGCGCTCCTCTCCGGCCGGCACCTGGCCGCCGATGATTCGCCGGCCGGCCAGGGCATGGGGCTCAGTGCCGAGCTCAAGCTGGAGCAGATCGAGACCCAGACCCGTCCGTGCGGCGACCATGCCGGGCTGCTCCCCCAGATCAAGGCCGGGCGGCTGCTGGCAGACCAGGCCGCCCGCAGGAACAACGCCCGGGTGGCTGCGCTGGCCACGTCTCCGCTGGCCTCAACCACCCACACCACTCCTGACCCGCGGTACGCGCTGATGCAGGAGCGGTTCGGCCTCACCGCGCAGGAGCAGCTGACCTGCGGCTTCCATGTCCACAGCTTCGTGGCCTCGCCGGAGGAAGGCATCGCCGTCCTGGACCGGATCAGGGACAAACTGGCTGTCCTCACGGCGCTGAGTGCCAATTCGCCCTTCTGGAACGGGATGCCCACCGGGTTCGAAAGCTACCGCACGCAGGCCTGGAACCGCTGGCCGACATCCGGCCCGGCCGGCATTTACGGGACGTACCCTGCCTACCGGCGGGTGGTGACCCGGCTGCTGGACAGCGGTGTGATGCTGGATGAAGGCATGCTGTATTTTGATGCCAGGCTGTCCCGGAACCACCCCACGGTTGAGGTGCGGGTGGCGGACGTCTGCCTCCGCGCAGAGGATGCTGCGCTGATTGCGGTGCTGGTGCGGGCCCTGGTGGAAACGGCCAGCAGGGAGTGGCGGGACGGCATTGACCCTGTCCCGGTGCCCACGGTGCTGCTCCGGATGGCGGCCTGGCAGGCCAGCAGCAGCGGGCTGCGCGGGGAACTCCTCGATTTTGGGACCTTCCGCCCTGCTCCCGCCGTCACGGTGGTGCGGTCCCTGGTGGACTACCTGGCACCGGTCCTGCAGGAACAGGGCGAACTGGCCCTGGCCCGGCAGGGTACGGAGGACATCATTGCGCGCGGCACCGGCTCGGCTGAGCAGCGCCGGGTGCAGGAAGCAGCGGCCGACGACGGCGGGCTGGGGGCCGTGGTCATCCATGCCGTGGGCGTCACGATGCACGGCACTTCAGGGCTGGCTGACGTGGCGGGGACGCCGGAACTGCTCCGCGTACGCCAGTCCTGAAGCACCTGTCAGAGACCCGCCGCCAGGCGCAGGCCGAGCGTGAGCATCACCAGGGCGATGAGGCCGTCGAGGAAGCGCCACGACGATGGCCGGGCAAAGAATGGACGCAGGACGCGGGCGCCGAAGCCCAAGGCGCTGAACCAGGCTCCGCTGGCGGCGATCGCCCCCGCACCGAACCACCAGCGCAGGTCCTGCTCCTGCTGGTTGGCCACCGACCCGAGCAGCAGCACCGTGTCCAGGTAGACGTGCGGGTTGAGCCAGGTCAGGGCCAGCACTGTGGACAGGGCGGCACCGGCGCTGAGTGCCTTCCGGGAACCTGACGCCGTCAGCACCCCTGGCCGGATGGCGCGCCGGGCAGCCAGCACGCCGTAGGTGACCAGGAACGCGGCCCCGGCATAACGGGCCACGTCCACCACCACCGGGCTGGTTCGGATCAGGACACCGAGGCCCGCGATGCCCCCGGCAATCAGCAGCGCGTCGGAGACGCTGCAGACGATGACAACGGCGGCCACGTGCTCGCCCCGGATGCCTTGCCGGAGCACAAAGGCATTCTGGCTGCCGATGGCTACAATCAGCGCCAGCCCGGTGCCGAAACCAAGCGTCGCCGCACCAAACCCAACAAGTATGTCCATAAAACCAAAGCTACGGTCGGGCCCGACATTACTCCAGCTAAAGATGTTTAGGACTATTAAGCTGAGCTAATGAAGATGTTCCAGCTCGACCAGTTGAAGACCTTTGCCGCAGTGCTGGATGAGGGGACGCTGGAGGCTGCCGCCCGCACCCTGCACGTCACGCCGTCTGCGGTGTCGCAGCGGCTCAAGGCGATGGAGGACGCAGCCGGCCAGATCCTGCTGCAGCGAACCAACCCGGCCCGCCCCACCACGGCGGGCGAGGCCGTGCTGCGCTACGCCCGCCAGCTCCGGCAACTGGAAGGGGACGCGCAACGCGAACTCGGTGGCGCCGCCGGTAGCCCCAGCACGCCCATCCCGCTGGTGGTGAATGCCGATTCGCTTGCCACCTGGTTCATGGCGGCGCTGGCAAGCCTCCCCCCGGAGCCGGGTGTCACCTTTGAGCTGCGCCGCGAGGACGAGCAGCATTCCACGCAATTCCTCCGGACGGGAGCGGTGATCGCCGCCGTCACAGCGAACCCGGAACCGGTTCAAGGCTGCAGCGTCGAGCCACTCGGGGCGCTGAGATACCGTGCCGTAGCCAGTCCCGGGTACGTCCGGCACTGGTTGCCCGGCGGGCCGGAGCTCGTTGCGGGCAGCACCGCCCCGGTGGTGGACTTCGACCGGAAGGACGACCTTCAGGGTGGGTTCTTCCGCAGGATGACCGGGACGGCCCTCGGTGCCCCGCGGCACTACGTCCCGTCATCGGCAGAGTTTGCCCAGGCCATCCGGCTGGGGATGGGCTGGGGGCTGCTGCCCGAAGCGGAATGCCTGCCCTTGCTTGGCAGCGGCGAGCTGGTGGAACTCGCGCCCGGGCACCCGGTGGACGTGGCCCTCTACTGGCAGCGCTGGAAAATTGACTCGCCGGCGCTGAACCAGCTCACGGCGGCCGTCCGGGCGACGGCTGCCCACGAGCTCCGGCAGCCCGCCCCGGGACCGGGTTCCGTCAGATCTGCTTGAGCGCTTGCTCCAGGTCGCCGATCAGGTCATCGGCGTCCTCGAGCCCCACGGACAGCCGCACCACACCGTCGCCCAGCCCGATCGCTGCGCGGCCTTCCGGCCCCATGGCCCGGTGCGTGGTGGTGGCAGGATGGGTGATGAGGGACTTTGAGTCACCCAGGTTGTTTGAGATATCGATGATGCGCAGGCCGTCCAGCAGGGCAAAGGCGGCGTCCTTGGCCGACCGCCCGGGAGCCGAAGCCAGGTCCAGCGTAAGGACGGTGCCGCCTGCCTTCATCTGCTTCGCGGCAAGCCCGTACTGGGGGTGCGATTTAAGCAGCGGGTATTTCACCCAGCTGACCGCCGGCTGCTGCTCCAGCCACTCGGCCAACCGCAGGGCCGTGGCCGACGAGTGGTTGACCCGCAGTGCCATCGTCTCCAGTCCCTTGTTGAGGACCCAGGCATTAAACGGGGAAAGCGAAGGCCCGGTGTGGCGCATGAGCTGCTTCACGGGACCGTCAATGAACTCCCTGGTGCCCAGGATCGCCCCGCCCAGGACGCGGCCCTGGCCGTCGATGTGCTTGGTGCCGGAGTAGACAATAACGTCGGCGCCGAACTGGCCGCACCGCTGGAGCAGGGGAGTGGCAAATACATTGTCGACGACGACTGTTGCGCCGGCGGCGTGGGCCAGGTCGCTGACGGCGGCGATGTCCACAATCTCCTGCATGGGGTTGGATGGCGACTCGAAAAACACGGCAGTGGTGGGCTGGGACAGGGCTTCGCGCCACTGGTCCAGGTCCGGCCCGTCAACAAACACCGTTTCCACGCCCCACCGCGGCAGGATCTCGTTCAGGATCACAAAGCAGGAACCGAACAGCGACCGGGCGGCAACCACGCGGTCGCCGGCAGCGAGGAGGGCGCCCAGGGCGGTAAAGACCGCTGACATTCCGGAGGCCGTGGCGAAGCACGCTTCGGTGCCCTCCAGCAGCCGCAGCCGCTCCTGGAAAGTGGCTACCGAGGGGTTGCCGTAGCGGGAGTAGACAAAACGCTGGTCCTCGCCGGTGAACGCCCGCTCGGCGGCGGCAGCGGATTCATAGACAAACCCTGAGTTCAGGAACAGCGCCTCGCTGGTCTCCTGGAAGTTGGTGCGGTCCAGGCCACCGCGGACCGCCTGCGTATCGGCGTTCCAACCGGCAGCGTCGTCATTAAAAGCCATTTAGTTGGTTCCCAGGTTGGTAGGCAGGCCGCGGTTCTTCCAGCCGTTGACGGTCCGTTCGCCATACCGGTCAGGCTCGCCCTCGAAGCCCTCCAGCACGTTGTATGAGGTGAAACCGGCCTGCGTCGCAGCGGTGGCAGCCGCGATGGAGCGCTGCCCGGAACGGCACAGGAACAGCAGTTCCGCGGCTGAATCCTCCGGAGCCTGCTGGCTGAGGTCGCTGATGAAGGCGGGGTTCGGGACGCCGCCGGGGAAGGTCCACTGAATAAACAGGGGATCGTTGTCCGTGGCCTTGGTGTCAGGAATGCCGATATGGGCCCATTCAGCTTCGGTCCGGACGTCCACCAGGATGGCGCCCTGCTCCAGCTTGGCCCATGCCTCCTGCGGGGTCAGGTCTCCGGCGTAGCTCATGCGTGCCCCTCGCCGTCGAATTCGAGGCTGTCCACTGCGGTTGCCGCGGCGGCGTCGGCCGTGGCGATGGCGGCCGGCAGGACAACTGCCTGGGCCACAATCACACCTCCGCCGTTGTACGTGGCGGCGGGGCTTCCGTGCAGCACGTAGCCCTCCGCCAGTGCGGCCGAGATCCGCTCGCAGAACTCGCGGTTGTCCGGGCCGCTGATGAGGCGGTAGGACAGTCTCTCTTCAGGGGCAGGTGCGTCGGACACGACGGATCTCCTTCTCTCACGCTTGCAGCTCGAATGGTCGATATGCCGAGTATTCACCTGAGGCACCCCGCCGCGGAAGGGAGGGTTGCCGACCGGCCAGTCAGGGCTTAGTGCCGGTACTCATTACTACCCAAAAACGTAACACTTGCTGCCCGGTGCCGCACGGCCGCCGTCGTCATGTTCCGTAACCGAGCCGCGCCGGGCACGGGGTCCTGGCGCGGCGGCCGGACCGATAAGGTTTGCATGGGGGCGCCGCCCCGACAGCTGGCTTCAGACCGGGGGGTTCCCATCAGCAATCGATCAGCCGCGCGGAGTGGCGGCACTGCCGTGCCCGGCACCCGGATTTTCCGCGCCTGTGCTGCCCTGCTGGCAGCGATGATGATGACAGTGCTGGCCATCGGGCTGCCGGCCGGGGCGGCACACGCTGCTGCGCCGGTTCCGGACGACCGCGGGCCC
Source organism: Pseudarthrobacter sp. MEB009 (assembly GCF_030208875.1). Taxonomy (NCBI): domain Bacteria; kingdom Bacillati; phylum Actinomycetota; class Actinomycetes; order Micrococcales; family Micrococcaceae; genus Pseudarthrobacter; species Pseudarthrobacter sp. MEB009. The sequence continues at coordinate 138,532 of NZ_JARVTC010000006.1, read as the reverse complement.
CTCCTTGGCGCCGTCCTGGAATGGGGCGAAGATACCGCCGCAGGTTTCGCGGACCGGCTGGGTGCACGGCCCGCAGTCCTGGGTCACGACATTGACTTTCCGTACCGGGATGCGGAGCGTAACGACCTCAAGGGCTTCCTGTACCAGGCGTCCGCCCAGGGCGCGCATGCCATGCTCACCGTCCGGCCCACCGTCCCGCTGGACCAGGTGGATTCAGGCTCTGCTGCCGCCTTCGCGGCGGAGGTGCGCACGCTCGCCGGCGGGTTCAAGGGCAAGCTCCTGATCCGGTTCGCCCCCGACATGAATTCCAGCTGGGTGGAGTGGGGCCAGCAACCGGCAGCGTACCGGGAGGCGTTCCGGACGCTCGCCGGCAAATTCCGGGCGTCCGACGGCGGCGCCCTGATGGTGTGGGCCCCTTTCCTTGGCAAGGACTACCCGTTCGAGCGGAGCAGGGCAGCCCCCGGTCCGGGAAGCGACGGGTTCAGCCTGCTGGACAGCAACGGGGACGGCAGTTGGAACGGTGCCGACAGCCCCTACGGGCCGTATTATCCGGGCGATGATTCCGTTGATTGGGTGGGCCTGAGTGCCTACCATGACGACACCTCGGGCGGGGCCGCCGTCAACTCCCTGCCCCGCGCTGGTGAGTTGCGGGAAATGCTGACATCGGCCGGCGGTGAGGACTTCTACGGCACGTATGCAGCCGGCAAGGACAAGCCGTTCCTGCTCCAGACCGCCGCCTTCTACAGCCCGGCGTCGGGAGGTGCCGCAGAGGCCGACATCAAAGTGAACTGGTGGGACCAGGTAGTGGGCACCATGACGTCGGCGGAATTCGCCCGGACCGCCGCCGTTGTGTGGGATGAGCGGACCAGTACCAGGGACACCGGGGTCGCCAGCATTAACTGGCTGCTGACGGGGAAACCGGACATTGCTGCAGCTGCCTCGGAGCGGCTCAAAAAATCCCCTGTGGTGACCGGGCCGGTGACGGAGGTGTCCACGGACGGCAGTTATTCGCATCCCAACACGTTGTCCGGCGTTGCCGCGTGGAGTGTTGGAGCGGCTTTGCTGATCCTCCTTGCCGCGCTGTGGCAGATTCCCGGACGGATCAACAACGCTTCCTCCTGGGCCTATGCCGATCCGTCCAAGCGCGACTCCCGCGTGGATCTGCTGCGCGGCATGGCGATCGTCTTTGTTGTGGTCAACCACCTGGGCATGACATCCCTCTTCCAACTGTTTACCCAGGAAGCGGTGGGATTCGTCTCGGGAGCCGAATTGTTTGTCCTGTTCTCCGGCCTGGTGGTGGGCATGGTCTACGGGCCGCGCGTCAAGGACGACTTCGGCCGCGTGCTGGAGTTGACGTCGCGCCGCGCAGGCAAGCTGTACGTGACGGCACTTGTGGTGCTGATCGGTGTCTTCCTGCTTTCGCTGCTGCCGGTTTTCCGTTCCGAGGTGCTGACCACGTTCGTGGACCAGGGAACGGGTGGAGCCGGCCATGGCGGTGCGGGCCGCACCTACGACCTTTACGCCGGCATGGGCTCCCTGCTGCAGTTCCCCGTACCGCCGGGGATCCTGCCCGCGATCCTGCTGCTGCAGTTCGGGCCGTGGCAGTTCAACGTGATGGGCCTCTACGTGGTGCTGCTGCTCGCCAGCCCCCTGATCCTTGCCGCGCTGGGCCGGGGCAAAGGGCTGTATGTGCTGGGTGCATCGATTGCTGCCTACGCCGCCGGCGCAACCACCCGTTTCCGGCTGCTCCCCTCGCAGTTCGAGGATTCATTCCCCCTGCTGGTGTGGCAGGTGTTGTTTGTGATCGGGCTGGTGGCGGGGTACCACCGGCACCGCATCATTGCCTGGTTCTCGGCCCGGGTTTGGGTGGTGGCTGCCTGTACCGTCCTGGCCGTTGTCTTCGCGTTCCTGTCCTGGGGCAACCCGTACCTGGCCAATGGCTTCGACGTCCGGCTCGCCGTGATCCCGGACGCCACCTACCGCATCATGTACGACCTGTTTTTCGGCCGCACCTACCTGGCACCCGGCAGGTTGCTGAACGTGCTGGTCCTGGTGGTGGCGGCCTACGCGTTCCTGACGGCGTATTGGAAGCCGGTGCAGCGGACACTGGGGTGGTTCCTGATTCCGTTGGGCCAGGCAACCCTGTATGTGTTCATCATGCATGTGGTGCTGATTGCCGTGGTGGCCAACATTCCGGCCCTGCTGCAGGAGAACGTCCTGCTGAATACAGCGGCCTACGCCGTGCTCCTGGGGCTGCTGTGGGTCATGGTCAGGACCAGGTTCCTTTACCGGATCATTCCCACGTAGGCCCGGTCCGCAGGCCGCTGACCGCCTGGGGCAGAATTACCTGATGCAGCAGGTGGTCCTGCCATTTGCCCGCGATCTTGAGGTAGTTGGGAGCCAGCCCGATCTCCTGGAATCCGGTGCGGTCCAGGACGCGACGGGATGCTGCATTGTGGACCAGCGTGGCGGCCTGGACGCGGTGCAGTCCCAGTTCCGCGCCGGCATAACCGAGCGTGTAACGCACACCGGCCGTGGCAATGCCCCGGCCGGTGAGGTCGCGGTCCACCCAGTACCCGAGATTGGCGCTCAGGAACGGCCCCCGGACGATCCCTGTCAGGGTGATGGCGCCGACTATCCGGTCCCCGTGAAGTTCTGAGCCCGGCTGGTCGGTGTCGACCAGGACCCACGGCACCTCGGTTCCCGCGGACAGGTGCGCCCGTTTGGCGTGGATGATGTCCAACTGGTGGGAGGCAGTGAAGAACGGGTCGAGCCGTTCCGGTTCCCAGGGTGCGAGGTGCCCCCGGTTGCGGAGATAGGCAGCTGACATTGCCCCGGCGTCGGTGGCAGCAATCAGCCGGATCCCGACGCCGGGGGCAATCCCAGTCATTGAACCGTCCAGTGGGTGCTCCTAGACCAGGCCCGGGTAGCTGGCCATGATGTAGTCCGTCGCGGCGGGGCCCTTCATGCGCAGGCCGTTCCGGCCAGAGCCCACCCTGGCCTTCATGGCAGTCCAGAAATTGGATTCGGGGCCTGGTGCCTGCTGGTTGATGAAGCACCAGCTGGTGTACAGCCCGTACAGGCGGTCCCGGTCGAGGCTGGTTTCGTTGACTGGGTCGACGTGGGTGGCTTCGTGGAGAAAAAGGTCAAACTGCGAATGTGCCATGATGGCGTCCCTTCGCTCAGTGCGTGGCGCCGCCGTTCGGCTACAGCAGCCATGACCGGCGCCATGCACGGGGCGCCGGAGGGTTGATGCGGGCAACTTCGGTTGTTGCGGCCCTGAGCGGCGCTAATGCTCCATCTACAATGTAGACTTTACCTGTAGACCAGGAATCGGGCAAGCGCCCGGCAATTTGCCGGGAGGCAGCACAGCTCCGGTCCGGAACGGAATCCATGACTTCCCCGAGCGCAACCACCGAAGGCGGCCGGTCCCGCAAGGCAAGGCTGAGCAAAGAGGTGGTGCTCGCCAAGGCCCTTGAACTGGTGGACGCCGACGGCCTCGAATCGCTCACCATGCGGCGCCTGGGACAGGAGCTGGGGCGGGACCCGATGAGCCTTTACCGCTACGCCGAAAACCGGGCCGCACTGCTTGACGGGGTATCGGAACTGGTGCTGAACGAGCTGCCGGTCCATGCCGATGACCCGAACTGGAAAGGCCAGCTGAGGCTGATCGCCCACAGCTTGCGCCTCATTGCGTTGGAGCATCCCAACGTGGTCCCGCTCCTGGTCACGCGGCCTCTGTCCACCCCGCTGGGTCTCCGGCCGTTGGGGACCCTTCGCCCCCTGGAACAGATCCTGGCACTTCTCATTGAGGCCGGGTTCCAGCCACCGGATGCGCTGCACGTGTACCGCGCCTATTACGGCTTCCTGTATGGCCACATCCTCAATGAGCTCCAGGAGTTTGTGGTGGATCCGGAGGAGAATGAGGCCCTCCTGCGGCTGGGCCTGCACCGGCTCCCGGCCAAGGACTTCCCCCGCCTCCGGGCGCTGGCCCCTGCCCTCGCTGACTACGACGGGTACGCCGAACTGGACCAGGGCCTGACCATCCTGCTCTCGGGCCTGGAGTCCCAGCTGTTGAAGCAGGAAGCGGCGCCGACGCCCGTTTAAGGCCCGCCGGTCCTATTCGATGCCGGCAAACAGCAGGTTCAGTTCGTCCGACAGTTCCTTCCGCAGCGCAGGAGTGCCGATTTCCTGGCCATCGATGCGGTTGACCGGGGCGAGCAGGCGCACGCTGGAAATCAACCACACCGCGTCCGCATCCAACAGGTCGCGCGGCTCCAGCGGGCCGTAGCCGAGCTCCCAGCCGGCGGCTTCCGCGGCGATAAAGAGGGCGCCCTGCGAGGTGCCCGGCAGGATGCCGCTGTCCAGTTGAGGTGTGATCAGGCGTTTGACGGTGGTTCCGTCCGCGGACTTTTCCACATGCGCCAACAGCACCGTGGACGTGGGTCCCTCCAGGACGCGACCATCGGAGGAGTGGAAAATAACGTCGTCGGCACCCTGCTTGTGCGCGTGGCGCAGGGCGGCCATGTTGACGGCGTAGGAGAGCGTTTTGGCGCCCAACAGCAGCCAGGGCGCCCTTTCCCCCACTTCACTGTCGTAACCCCTGTCCAGGAGGATCACGTCGATGCCGGTTTCCCGTTGCCGCCGGCCCAGCTCACCTACCGGTGATACCTGGACCCAAGCGGTGGGCGCCACTGCCCCGTCCACACCGCGGGTCACCACCAGCTTGACCGCCAGTTCGTCTGCTGCCGGCGCGGCCGGCGGATGCTGGACGTGATGTTGGCCCAGCCCGGCCGCGATCGCGCGCCGCCACTGGTCCTCGTCCGGCACGTCCAGGTCCAGCGCTTCGGCGGAGCCGGCCAGCCGGTCCAGGTGGGCCTGGATCTTGCGGACCTTGCCATCCACGGCCAGCATGGTCTCGAAGATCCCGTCGCCGCGGGTGGCGCCCTGATCGGTGACCATCAGCTGGGGCTGCGACGCGTCTGCCAGGCGGCCGTCAGGAGCATCAGGGTCGAGAAAAACGAGAACCACGGGCGAAGGAGAGGTCATGGCTCCAGCTTAGTGCGGCGTTGCCCGGATAAGCTGGGCTGACGCCGTGGCCGGAATCCGTCCGCCGGGCGCTCATTCTCCGGGGGTCTGCTCGTGTTGTGGCCGTTTTCGCTTGCCGGTACCGCTCCGGGGTGGGTGGTGACCCTCCTGGCCGTGGCGGACCTTTTGATCAGGGTGCTGGCCATCGGCATCATTCCCGGCAACAGGCGGCCCACCACCGCCATGGCCTGGCTGCTGGGCATCTTCTTTGTGCCGTTCCTCGGCATTGTCCTATTCCTGCTGTTCGGCAATTTCCGGCTCTCCAGCCGCCGCCGCGAACAGCAGCAGCAGGTCAACGACAGGGTCCGGTCCGGGATATCCTCCCTGGCAGCCGCCGAAAGCGAATACCACGGCCCCGAGTGGGTGAAGTCCGCCGGTGAACTGAACCACAGGCTGGGTTCGCTGCCCATGGTGGACGGCAACTCCGTGGAGCTTATCCCCGGCTACCCGGACTCGATCCTGGCCATGACCGAAGCCGTGCGGAAAGCGAGGAAGTTCGTCAACGCCGAGTTCTACATCATGAGTTCGGACCACATCACCAACGACCTCCTCACGGCCCTCGAGGAGGCCGCAGAGCGCGGCGTCGAGGTCAGGGTCCTGTTCGACCACATCGGCACCCTCCGGGTTCCCGGCTACCGCAACCTGCTGAAGCGGCTGAGGGCGGGCAAAATCCAATGGAAGCGGATGCTTCCGTTGCTGCCCATCCACGGCCAGTGGCGCCGGCCGGACCTCCGGAACCACCGCAAGATCATGGTGATCGACGGCGAAATCGCCTTCTCCGGGTCGCAGAACCTGATCGAGCCCTCCTACAACAACGCGCGGCACCGCCGGGCCGGACGCGAGTGGGTGGAGCTGATGGCGTGCCTGCAGGGCCCCATCGTGACCACCCTGAACGTCGTTTTCGCCACGGACTGGCTCAGCGAGACGGACGAGTCGCTGGAGGACCAGCTGCAGTTGCCGGCCAACACCGCACCGGGCAACGTCACGGCACAGGTTGTTCCCAGCGGTCCCGGGTTCATCACCGAGAACAACCTGCGGCTCTTCAACACCCTTATCTACTCGGCCCAGCAGCGGATTTCCATCTGCAGTCCGTACTTTGTTCCCGACGATTCCCTGCTCTATGCCATCACCACCGCAGCGCAGCGGGGCGTGGAGGTGGAACTTTTTGTCTCCGAGAAGGGCGACCAGTTCCTGGTCCATCATGCCCAGCGGTCCTACTATGAGGCGCTGCTGGAGGCAGGAGTGCGCATCTACCTGTACAAGGCGCCTTTTGTCCTGCACGCAAAGCACTTCACGATCGACGACGAAGTGGCGGTGCTGGGCTCCAGCAACATGGACATGAGGTCCTTCTCGCTGAACCTTGAAGTCTCGGTCATGCTGATGGGCGCCGACATCGTCACCAAGATGCGGGCAGTGGAAAACACCTACCGCGGCATTTCCCACGAGCTGAAGCTTGCCGACTGGCTCAACCGGCCGCTGGCCGCCCGCTACGTGGATAACGTGGCCAGGCTGACGGCGACAGTCCAATAGCAGCGGTCCGTCCGCCTAGGGGTCCGGAAAGTGCGCGCCCAGCGTGGACAGGACGCCGTAGGCTTTGGTCCGGATTTCCTGGTACTCGTCCTCAGGATCGGAATCCGACGTGATAGCGCCGCCGATGCCCAGGCCCAGTTCCATGGCGCCGCCGGGGCCGGCGCTGATCACCAGGGTCCGGATGGTCACGGCCAGGTCAGTGGCCCCGTTGAGCGAAAAATAGCCGATGGCGCCGGAGTACAGCCCCCGGGGCCCGGTCTCGAGCCGGTCGAGGATGGCCATGGTACTGATTTTCGGGGCGCCCGTCATGGAACCGGCCGGAAAGCAGGCCGCCACTGCTTCGGCGCGGGAGGAACCGGGCAGCAGCCGGGCGTCGATGGTACTCACCATCTGGTGGACGGTGGCGTAGCTTTCGATGGCGCACAGTCGGCTGACGGTGACGGAACCGGGGACGGCAAAGTGGCTCAGGTCGTTCCGCAAGAGGTCAACAATCATGATGTTTTCCGCCCGGTCCTTGGGCGAGGACGCCAGGTCCGCCTGCAGCGCCCCGTCCTCGGCGGCGTCGGCACCCCGGCGGCGGGTGCCCTTGATCGGTTCGGCGCGCATCCCGCCGTCGGCCGCGATTTTCAGGAAACGCTCGGGCGAGGTGCTGGCCACCGTCAGGCCGCCGAACCGCAGGTAGCTGGCAAACGGTGCCGGGTTGCGGTGCCGCAGGTCCAGGTAGGTGGACCACGGGTCCAGTGTCCCGGCCGGCACCGAGGCTTCCAGCGCCGTGGTCAGGCAGACCTCGTAGGAGTTGCCGTCCGCGATCTGGTCCTTGGCGGCATCGACCTTGCCCCGGTATGCGGCAGCCGAATCGCGGCTCCGGAAGGACGGCGCAGGGCGGCTGCCGGCAGTGGGGCGTCCGACGGCGGTGCTGCCGCCGTCCGCCGCCGGCACGGCAGCCACGGTGGTCCTTGCCGTGTGCAGCCAGTCCCGGGCGTCCGGGGCCTCCAGTGCCAGCAGCCAGACCGTGCCTTCTTCGTGGTCAATGACCACTGCGCGACCGGCAAAAATCAGGGCAGCATCGGGGGTGGCCGCGGACAGGTCTGAACCGCCGGTTTCGCGTTTCAGCTCAAAGCCCAGGCAGCCCAGCCAGCCCAGGGCAAACTGGGCCGGATAGCCGTCCGGTGTCCGTACCGCCCGGCGCCCCCACACGGTGTGCAGCCAGCGGAAAAACGGCCCGGGTACGGTGGCTGCCGCTGAGCCGGTGCTGATCAGGCTGGTGCCGGATTGGTGCGTGACGAATTGGCCGAACGTCCCGCCGTCGTCCGCCATGATGCTGAAGCGGTTGCGTTCCGGAACAGCGGCGGCTGAATTCGAGGAGTCGAGCCAAACAGCGTTGGGTGATTCGGAATACAGGGCGCGGAAAAGGGCGGGCGCGTCCGGCAGGCCCTCAAGCCGTTCCGTGAGCAGCTGCAGGCCCCGCCGCGCCGAAAGTTCGGGGGCCAGCACCGGGGCAAGGGCTGGGAGGTAGGGCAGGAGCTGCAGCACGTGCTCCGGGGCCGACGTGCCTGCGGAATTGTTGACCCGAATGCCCGCCTGGTGCGGCGCATCGTCCGTGGCAAGCCACTCTTCCTCCTGGGCAGCCCACTGGTCCCAGAAGGGTTCATACGTGGCGCCATCGCGGTCCATGGCGCGGGATTTGCGAAGCCCGGGAGGTGCTTCCGCCCAGATGGCGGCGCTCAGGAAGGGCCGGGCAGCGGCAGCTGCCGCACCTACCCCTTCCACAATCACGATTTCCGCCGGAAGCGTTACCTGGGTTCCGCCGTCGTAATGGTTTTCCCAGTCCCAGCTGGTCCACGTTGCTGCCTCGCCGCGGGCCAGGGGAGTGAGCACTGTGGCCACGTACCGTTCGATTCCCGCCGCGAGCCCGTTCCACCCTGGGTATATGTCCTCCAGGTGGAACAGGGAAACCCTGTGGTGGGCCCGCAGCCTGGCCGCCAGTTCCACGGCCAGCGTTGTCTTCCCTGCGCCGGAGCGCCCGTCGATGGCGATGATGACGGGGGCTGGGCTCATGGACTGAAGCGTACCGCTAACCCTGGCGGGCTTTCATCCGGGGGTTCTTTTTATTGATCACAAACGTCCTGCCGCGGCGCCGGACAATCTGGGCGCCCGGGATCTTCTTCAAAGCCCGCAGCGAATTCCGTACTTTCATGGTGTTCTCCTTGTTCCGTTGGGTGGGTGGCGTTGGGGGCGACGCTGCCGGCGCCTTACGTGGCCGGCGTCAGCCCGAATGGGTCCGGCAGGCGGTGCCCTGCTGCCAGTTCCCTGTCGGTGAGCTCGCAGTCCTTCAGGAGCCGCGAGATTTCGGCGGGGTCCAGGTCCTCGCCTGTCGCGGCGATGAACGAGTCCGGCGCTGTGGCCGGGACGCCCGCAGCCGCTCCGGGGCTGTCCGAGGGCCAGGCGCCGGCGTTTTCCAGCCAGACCCGGGGTCCGATGCCCTGGAGGGTGATCCGGCAGCCCGGCGCCGATGCCACGTTGAACTGGCCCCGGAGGACGCAGCAGCCCGCCGCCAGGGTTCCCAGGGCCAGGCGGAACCTGCCCGGATGCAGTTCCCTGTCCAGGCGGTGGACGACAGTGGTGAACGGGGACGCGGCGCCAGGCCGGGCCCGCCCGGCCTGTGCCGGGGCGGTGCCCGGTTCGCACCGGGCCGCGGACGCCCCGTAGTGGAACCGGCCATGCCTTAGGTCCGCGCCGGCCGCCGCGATGTGTGCGTGCGGCGCCAGCGCCTGGACCAGGTGCAGGCCGCGCTCCTGGCCGGCCGGATGTGCGGGCATGATGTCCGGCTGGGCAGGGAGGATGGTGTCGGCAAAGTCCAGTTCCCCCACCATAAACTCGCCGGGTGTGCGTTCATCTCCCGGCGCGGGGGTGAAGCCCGATTCGAAGAGCGTGTGGGCATCCCAGAGGTGGTCCTCCATGGCATCCGGAGCGCAGGCCAGAATGACGGACCCCACCAGGGCAGGCTGGCCCAGGCCCCGGTTAAGGGCGGCGATTGCAGTCGCTGCCGGCAGGGCCGGGGGCAGCCCGATGATGATGGGCCGTGCGTTGGCGGCAAGCAGTTCCTCCACCGCGGGTACCAGGTCCAGCCGCACGGCGCAGCTGAGGCAACTGTGTTCCAGTATGGTTTCCGTGCGGTCCTGGCGCCCTGCGGCGTCGACGGTCCTGCGGATCACCAGGCCCTCGTCCAGCAGGTCCTGGACCACCACCACGCTGCCGGGATGTGCTGCTGCCGCGGCCTCGCATGCCTGCTGCCGGCAGAGGGCGTCGAGAGAGCTGATGACGAGAATGTCCATGCCCACAGTTTAGATGAGAATCATTCTCATTTGCAAATACGAAGGGGGAGGGGAGTCCCCTCAGTGGTTGCTGAGCTGCGGGTCCCTAGCCACGGCGTTTTTGAGGTGCCTCAGGAGTCCCGGAAGGGCTGTGTGGATCTGATGCCACACCGCATCAAAATCCGCGCGACCGCCGTACCAGGGGTCCTCGATGCCCTGGTCCAGCAGGTCGTGTCCCGCCATTGCGGGATCGAAGCTCCGGAGCATCCGGATCTTCCGCAACGCATCACCGTCCGGGGCGGCCTCGCTCAGCCAGGCGTAGTGGTCGATGTCCAGCGCCAGGATGAGATCGCGTTCGCGGAACCATGCCTGGTCCCACGCGCGGGCAACGTGCTGGCCTGAGCTGAGTTGGGTATCCGCCAGGCGGCGGGCGGCGCGGGGGTCGATGGGCCGGCCGGCTTCGTAGCCGGTGGTTCCCGCGGAATCCACCTCCACCAGCCCCTCGAGCCCTTCGCGTTCCAACGCTGCGCCCAGCATGATCTGGGCCATGGGCGACCGGCAGATATTGCCAGTGCAGACGGCGATGACGCGGTATGGGCTCGACGGTGAGTTCATTGCTCTAGCATGCGCGCTGGCACGCCAGTTGGCCAGAGGTGCGTTCATAAAGGTTTACGGGCTTGTAAACTCCTGTGAATTTCCGTCATATCCGTCGTTGCGGGCAACGCGGACAGTGCGGGCGCGAAGGTCAGTGGATCAGGGCCAGCAGGATTCCCACGGCAATGAACAGGGTGCCAAAGACCTTGCTCAGCACCAACTGGCCCCGCGGCGTTTGGGTGAACCGCTGGAAAGACCGTGCGGCGGCCGCAAAGAAGAACCACATCACCAGGATGTCGATGACCACCACGGTGGCCGTCAGGACCGCGTACTGCACAAGCAGGGGTTCGTCCGTGCGGATGAACTGGGGCATAAACGCGAGGAAAAAGACGATGGCCTTGGGGTTCAACAGGTTGACCCAGAGGCCGCGGCGGAAAATCGACCACGCCGGCTCGTTGCGCAGCGCGGCCGCCTCCTGCTTTGCAGGGTCCGGCTTGCTGAGGAACTGCCGGATCCCCAGGTACACCAGATATGCGGCACCGGCGTAGCGGATCACGTTGAAGGCGACGGGCGAACTGGAGACCAGGACCCCCACTCCCAGCGCAACAATCGCCACGTGGATCACCAGTGCCAGCTGCTGTCCCAGGATGCCCCAGATTGATCGCACAAAGCCGGCGCTCAGGGAATTGCTCATCGTATTGATGGCGCCTGCTCCCGGCGTGAAGCTGATCAGGACGCCGGCGCCGGCCAGGGCCAGCCAAAGGGAGAATTGCACCAGACAATACTAGTGCCCCCAGGGCGCCGCTGCTGAGGCGGGTGGGGGCTTGGGGCCGGATCAGGCCCGGGCGATGACCTCGCCGTTGGGGATCAGGAACCAGCCGTCGTCGGTGGAACCCCAGCGGTGCCAGCCGGCGGAGATCCGGGCCAGGTCGGCGGGGTTGGCGAAGTCGTACTCCAGGGCCTGCTCAGCGAAGGCCGAATGCAGGACGCGTTCGCCCCAGACCCGCGCCTGCCACCGGCGCTGCTGCCCGGTGGCGTACAGCCAGTTGCTGCTGGTGGGTGCAACGTCGGTGAACCCGGCGGACTGCGCCCACGAGACCAGGCGCCGGCCGGCATCGGGCTCGGCGCCGTTGCGCCGGGCGATGCGCTGGTACAGCTCCATCCATTCGTCCAGTTCGGGGATGGCGGGGTACCAGCTCATGCCGTGGAAGTCGGCGTCGCGCACAGCGACGATGCCGCCGGGCTTGGCCACGCGGCGCATTTCCCGCAGTGCTTCGACCGGGTCCGTCAGGTGCTGCAGGACCTGGTGCGCGTGGACGACGTCGAACACGCCATCCTCGAACTCGAGGTCGTAGATATTACCGGCCACAAAATCCACGTTCTCCACGCCGCGCTCCACGGCCAGGGACTGCGCCTGGCGGATGATGTCCGGCGAGCGGTCCAGCCCCGTCACTGCGCCCGGAGCCACCAGGGCGGCGAAGTCGCAGGTGATGCTGCCCGGCCCGCAGCCCACGTCCAGCAGCGTGGTCCCCGGCGGAAGGTGGGGCAGGACAAACGCCGCGGAATTCTCGGCCGTCCTGGCGGCGTGGGCGCGGACCACCGATTCGTGGTGGCCATGCGAGTAGATATCTTCCTGGGGCTGTTCCGCACTCATAGCCAAACGCTACCCCCAGGGGCAGGGATCCGTGCCGCAAACGTGCCGGTGCAAGGGTCCGCGGCTCAGCCAGGCCGGCGGGCGTCGGCGGAATGCACTTCCCGGGCCGAGATGGTGGCCTCCACCATGGCCGTCATGAACCGGGTCACGGTGTCCAGTTCGGCTGGCGAAAACCCTGCCATGGCGCCGTTCATAAAGCGGGACAGGGGCGCGAAGATGGCCCCGCCGTCCTCGAAGGCCTTGGGGGTCATTTTGAGTTGAACCTGCCGGCGGTCCGCGCTGTGCCGCTCCCGGACCACGTGGCCGGAGTGGTCCAGCCGGTCGATCAGGGCGGTGGTGGCCGGTGAGCTCAGGTGCAGCTCCTTCCGCAGCAGCCCGGGCGTGACGGTATTGCCCTTCGCGGTGTGGCGCATGATCACCGCCAGCGCGTTCAGGTCCGTGCGGTGCATGTCCTGGCGTCCGCCGGCAGCATCCACGTACCGGTTGGCTTCAAGGGTGAACTCCTGCAGGAGCCGGATCAGCGGGTGCGGTCCGCCGCCCTGGCCCTGGCCCGAGCCGGAGGCAGGGCCGGGCAGTGGCGCAGGGTCTGCGGAGGGAGTGTTGCCGTCCATGTCCACCATCTCCTTTCCGGTGTCGGATTGCGCCAGCCATACTGACGGATATTACTTCACCAAGCCGGGAGCCCCGCTCACGTGCAGAAAAGCTTGACTGGCACTTATCTCCATCATGGAGATAGTCTATTCTGGAATCAATAGTACGCCCAAGCCCGGAAGGCATCATGAAAAATCACATCCCAGGAACGGAACGCGTCCCGTTCTGGCTTCGCTGGCTGGTCCCCGTCCTCCTGGTGCTGACCTGGCTCGCGGTGGCCGGCGTCGGCGGGCCCACGTTCGGCCGGCTGGATGAGGTCTCCTCCAATGACCAGGCCTCTTTCCTCCCCGCCAGCGCCGAGGCCACCGCCGCCCAGGAGTGGCAGTCAAAATTCCGGGACTCGGATGAGGTCCCCGGCATCATCGTGATCGAAAACGCAGATCCCATGACCCCGGCCCAGCTGGGTGAAATGGCGGAACTGAAGACCCGGCTGGCTGAGCTCAAGCTGGGCAGCGCCGTCATCGGCCCGATCCCCTCCGAAGACGGCCGGGCGGTGCAGTTTGTGGCACCCATCGATTCCTCCGGTGAGCTCAAGGAGGCAGTGAAGGAGCTCCGGGACACCGTGGCTGAAGCCGCCCCGGACGGCATGCAGACCTACGTCACGGGCCCGGCAGGCCTGGCGGCGGACCTCACCGCCGCCTTCGCCGGAATTGACGGCATCCTCCTGCTGGTGGCCCTGGGCGCCGTGTTTGTGATCCTCCTGATCGTCTACCGGTCCCTGCTGCTGCCCATCGTGGTGCTGCTGACCTCGGTCTTCGCATTGTGCGCCGCCATCCTGCTGGTCTTCGGCATGGCAAAGGCCGGTTGGATCCAGCTGAACGGGCAAAGCCAGGGCATCCTGTCCATCCTGGTCATCGGCGCCGCCACGGACTACGCGCTGCTGTTTGTGGCGCGGTTCCGTGAGGCGCTGACCCACACCACCAACCGGACGGCGGCAGTCCTCAAGGCCTGGAAGGCATCCTTCGAGCCCATCCTCGCCTCCGGCGCCACGGTGATCATTGCCCTGCTGTGCCTGTTGTTCTCGGACCTGAACTCCAACAAGGCGCTGGGTCCCGTGGCCGCAGCCGGCATCCTCTGCTCGCTCTTTGCGGCGCTCACCCTGCTGCCGGCGCTGATGGCGCTGTTTGGCCGGGCCGCCTTCTGGCCCTTCCGCCCCAAGCTGGTCCCCGCAGGAGAGCGCGAGCCGGAGCTTGTGACCGGATTGGAAGGCCAAAAGGGCCTCTGGCGCGCCACAGGCTCCCTGGTTTCCCGGCGGCCACGCATCATCTGGGTAGGTTCGGTGCTCCTGCTGGTGCTGGCCGCAGGTGGCCTGCTGCAGCTCAAGGCCAACGGCGTGCCGCAAACGGACGTTATCCTCACCGCATCCAATGCCGTTGACGGCCAGGACGCGCTGGCTCGGCACTTCGACGCAGGCAGCGGCAGCCCCGCCGTCGTGGTGGCGGACGAAAGCAAGGCCGCGGACGTCCTCGACACCGTAAAATCGGCCGACGGCGTAGGGGAGGCCTATCTGCTGGCTCCCGGCAGTGTGCCCATCACCGGCGCCCCGGGGACTCCCGCGGACCCGGACGTCCGCGACGGCAAGGTGCTGATCAACGCAACGCTGAACTCCGCGGCGGACTCGCTGGAGGCAGAGGAAGCAGTCAAGGAGCTCCGCACCGATGTCAGGGACGTGGACCCGGGTGCGCTGGTGGGTGGTGTCACGGCCACTGCACTGGACACCAACACCACCGCCCAGCGCGACCTGGTGATCATCATCCCCGTGGTCCTGGTGGTGATCCTCTTCATTCTGATGCTGCTGCTGCGATCCGTGGTGGCGCCGGTCCTGCTGGTGCTTTCGGTGGTGCTGTCCTACGCCGCGGCCATGGGCGTTTCGGCGCTTGTTTTCAACAACATCTTCGGGTTCTCCGGAGCCGACGCCACCGTGCCGCTGTTCGGCTTTGTGTTCCTGGTGGCCCTGGGTGTTGACTACAACATCTTCCTGATGAGCCGGGTCCGCGAGGAGTCCCTCAAGCACGGCACCCGTCCGGGAATCCTGCGTGGCCTGGGCGTCACCGGCGGCGTCATCACATCCGCGGGTGTGGTCCTGGCCGCAACGTTTGCGGCTCTGGGTGTCATTCCCATCATGTTCCTGGTGCAGCTTGCCTTCATCGTGGCATTCGGTGTCCTGCTGGACACGGTGCTGGTGCGCTCGCTGCTGGTCCCGGCCCTGGCCTACGACCTTGGCGCAAAGATCTGGTGGCCCAGCAAGCTGGGCCGCGGCCTTCCCGCCGGCCCCGCCCAGCAGGCCCAGCACATTCCGAAGCATTCCGCTGAGGAGGAGCCCGCCGCCGAGGCGGCCCGCTGAGTTCCCGGGCTTCGTTCCAAAAGTTGCTGCCGCCACCGGTCACCGGTGGCGGCAGCGTCGTTTCCCGCGCGAGCCCGGGCTGGCCTGAAGGCGACCCGTTTACCGGCCGGCGTCGGCCCCAACCGTGACGGCGGCCCGGCCGGCTGTTCCGTCGGCGCTGCTGTCCTGCCGGTCCGGATCGCCGGCGCGTGCGCGGCTGATGGCCGCGAACGCCGCCAGGATCGTGACGATCCCGCCGTAGAGGTAGGTGGTGGTGGGCAGTGACAGGACGGGTGCCAGCAGGCCGGCCAGGACGGCGGGAATGCCGAACGCCGTGTAGGCCACCACAAACAGGGACGCGAACGTGCCGGCCCGTTCGTGGTCCTCCACCAGCGGGCTGATGGAACGGATGACGCCCATAAAGGCCGTGCCGAAGCCCGCGCCGGCCACCACAACGGTGGCGAGGAAGATAGGAAACGAGTTCAAGCCCAGGGCAACCATGCTCAGGGCAGTGCCTGCCGCCAAAGCCGTGGTGCCGAAAATGGTGATGGTGCGTGCGGGGAAATGGTGCAGGACGGCCGCTGCGATGGAGCCGGTGCCGGCGAGGGTGGTGATAACAATGCCCTGCCACACGTGTTCCTGGATCCCGAAGGTGGTGTGCACAATCGCGGCGCCCAGCGAGAGGTAGAGTCCGCCGGTGGCCCAGCCGGCGAAGACGGCGGGAGTGCCGCTGACAAAGGCGCCCCGGGCTGCGGCCGGAATGGTGATGTGCGGCCTGAGCGAGGCTGCCCAGCCGGATGTACGCGGCGAGGTCTCCGGGACTGCCCAGACCAGGGCTGCAAACACAACGTAGAGGCCTGACAGCGAAATGAACACCAGGGCACGGGGTTCGGCCAGCAGGTCCAGGAGCAGACCCGATGCGAGGGCGCCCAGGGCGAGGCCGCCCAGGGGCGCCACCGTGTTCCACGCTGCACCGGCGCCGGGTTTGTCCTCCGGCTCCAGGTCGGCAATGGCCGCCGAGAGGGTGGTCAGCAGCACCCCGCTGGCGATGCCCTGCAGCACCCTCGCCACCAGCAGCATGGCCAGCGAATCCGCCAGGAGGAATGCGGTGACACTGGCAGCCAGCAGGATGAAGGCAACACTGATGACCGGGCGCCGGCCCAGGTGGTCCGAGATGGACCCAAACACCAGCAGGGCGGCCAGCAGGGCAACGGCATACACGGCGAAAACGCCTGTGGTGGCAACCGGCAGCAGGTGCAGCTGCTCCTGGAGCGTGGGGTAGAACGGCGAGGGTGCACTGGCGCCCGCCATCATGGCTGCCGTGGCAGCGGCGACCAGGCCGAAGCCCAGCCGCCTGCGTGCCTGGGGACGACCGTTTCCGGGGACGGGACTCACAACCGGCCACCTTCCTGTTTGCCCTCAAAGGAGCGTTGGTTCGAAAAGACTCGAAGTGTCAGCGTACTGGCATCACCGCGAAGGTTCAACTAATATCGAACCGTGGCGACAACGGCGAACCTTCCGCACCCCGACCGGGCAGGCCTCCTGCTGCCGGGAGTGCTGTTTGCCCTGAGCGATCCCGATCGCCTGGACATCGTCCGCCAGCTCCGCTCCGGCCCGCTGGACATGGCCGACTGCTCGCTGAGTAATCCGGACATGCCCAAGTCCACCAAGTCGCATCTGATGAAGGTGCTCCGCGAGGCCGGCGTCATCCGCAACGAGGCCAACGGCCGCGGCCGCCGTTTGACCCTGCGGTCCGAGGACCTGGAGGCCCGCTTTCCCGGCCTCTTGGCCGCCGTCCTGGACGCCCCCGCCGCCGGTTGACCGCCGGGGCAGCCCGGCGCAACGTTCTCCGATAGCGAACGGAAGGGCCGCCGTCGTCCGTTCCGGCTGCCTGGAAACTGCGGATTTCCGGACCCCTGCCGGCGTCGAATGGCACCTTCCTCGCCAAGGTTGAGTGCACCTCACTCAACTTTCGATTGACAACTTTCCGTCCATGAGTAAAGTTGAGTGCAGAACGCTCAATGATCGGGCGCCATCCAGTTTCCAAGAAAGAAGGAAGCAACACATGTCACGTGCAGTAGGTATCGACCTCGGAACAACCAACTCCGTCGTCTCCGTTCTCGAAGGTGGCGAGCCCACCGTTATTGCCAACGCCGAGGGTGGCCGCACCACGCCGTCCGTCGTTGCATTCTCCAAGTCCGGCGAAGTCCTGGTCGGCGAGATCGCCAAGCGCCAGGCCGTCAACAACATCGACCGCACCATCGCCTCCGTCAAGCGCCACATGGGCACCGACTGGACCGTTGCCATCGATGACAAGAAGTACACCCCTCAGGAAATCTCCGCGCGCACGCTGATGAAGCTGAAGAACGACGCCGAGTCCTACCTGGGCGAAAAGGTCACCGACGCCGTCATCACCGTCCCGGCCTACTTCAACGACGCCGAGCGCCAGGCCACCAAGGAAGCCGGCGAGATCGCGGGCCTGAACGTCCTGCGCATCGTCAACGAGCCCACCGCAGCAGCCCTGGCGTACGGCCTGGACAAGGGCAAGGAAGACGAACTCATCCTGGTCTTCGACCTCGGCGGCGGAACGTTCGACGTCTCCCTCCTCGAAGTCGGCAAGGACGAAGACAACTTCTCCACCATCCAGGTCCGCTCCACGGCCGGCGACAACCGCCTCGGCGGCGACGACTGGGACCAGCGCGTTGTTGACTACCTGTTGAACCAGCTCAAGGTCAAGGGCATCGACCTGTCCAAGGACAAGATCGCCCTCCAGCGCCTCCGCGAAGCTGCCGAGCAGGCCAAGAAGGAACTCTCCTCCTCCTCCAGCACCAACGTCTCCCTGCAGTACCTTTCGGTCACCGCAGACGGCCCCGTGCACCTGGACGAGCAGCTCACCCGCGCCAAGTTCCAGGACCTCACCAAGGACCTGCTGGAGCGCACCAAGAAGCCGTTCCACGACGTCATCAAGGAAGCCGGCATCAAGCTTTCCGACATCGACCACATCGTCCTGGTGGGCGGCTCCACCCGTATGCCCGCCGTCTCCGAACTGGTCAAGGAACTGGCCGGCGGCAAGGAGCCCAATAAGGGCGTCAACCCGGATGAGGTTGTGGCCGTTGGCGCAGCCCTCCAGGCCGGTGTGCTGAAGGGTGAGCGCAAGGACGTCCTCCTCATCGACGTCACCCCGCTGTCGCTGGGCATCGAAACCAAGGGCGGCGTCATGACGCACCTGATCGAGCGCAACACCGCGATCCCCACCAAGCGGTCCGAGACCTTCACCACGGCCGACGACAACCAGCCGTCCGTGGCCATCCAGGTCTTCCAGGGCGAGCGTGAGTTCACCCGGGACAACAAGCCGCTGGGCACGTTCGAGCTGACCGGCATCGCACCGGCTCCGCGCGGCGTCCCGCAGGTCGAGGTCACCTTCGACATCGACGCCAACGGCATCGTCCACGTGTCTGCCAAGGACAAGGGCACCGGCAAGGAACAGTCCATGACCATCACGGGCGGCTCCAGCCTCTCCAAGGAAGACATTGACCGCATGGTCAAGGACGCCGAGGAGCACGCAGCAGAGGACAAGGCGCGCCGCGAGGCCACCGACACCCGCAACACTGCCGAGCAGCTGGCTTACTCCGTGGACAAGCTGATCGCGGACAACGCCGATAAGCTGCCCGAAGAGGTCAAGACCGAGGTCCAGGCCGACGTCGACGACCTCAAAAAGGCCCTCGAAGGCACCGACGACGCAGCCGTGAAGACTGCCTTCGAGAAGCTGCAGGCTTCCCAGGGCAAGCTCGGCGAGGCCATCTACGCCCAGCCCGGTGCCGCTGACGGCGCCCCCGGCGCTGAAGGCGCTGACGGTGCCGCCGGTGACAAGGCTGCCGACGAGGACATCGTCGACGCCGAGATCATCGACGAAGACGAAGCGAAGAAGTAGCCATGCCGCACCACGGTAACGAGGAAGAGCACAACTCATCCGCGGGACACGAAGGCAAGGGACCCGAGCCGGTCATCCGGGACAACCGCAAGGTTGATCCGGAAACCGGTGAGGCCCGGCACCCCGAAGGTGCACAGGCCGGCGGCGCTGAGCCCGCAGCAGCGGACTCAGAAGGCGACGCCCTGTCCCAGGCCGAGGAGATCCTCAACGGCATTGAAGTGCCGGCAGAGGAATCCGTGGCCCAGGGCGCAGGCACCGCTGAGGCGGCCGAGCTGAAGAACGACCTCCTCCGCCTGCAGGCCGAGTACGTCAACTACCGCAAGCGCGTTGAACGCGACCGCGCCGTGGCAGGGGAAATGGCCGTCATCGGCGTCCTGAACTCCCTGCTTCCGGTCCTGGATGACGTCGACGCCGCCCGCCAGCACGGTGACCTGACCGACGGCCCCTTCGCCGCGATCGCCACCAAGCTGGAGAACGCGCTGAAGACCTACGGCCTGGTCCGCATCGATGAGACAGGCGTGGAGTTCGATCCCACGATCCACGAAGCCCTCATCCAGCAGCCCGGCGAAGACATCGAGGTTGACACCGTCAGCCAGGTGCTCCGTTCAGGCTACAAGTCTGGCGAACGCGTCCTCCGGGCCGCACAGGTCATCGTCGCAGTTCCGGCCTGACTCACCTCGGCGCCGGACGGATGAGGGGCCCCGCCCCTTCGCTTGGAGGCAAAGTCCTCACGGACTTTGCCTCCACGCTCCGGCAGGCCCGATGCCACTCCCGGGCCCCTCATCCGTCCGGCGCCTAAGCGGCAATCTCGCCTAAGGTGAGGTGACCGCGTAGAGCGTCGGTACAACTGAGAAGTACGAGAAAGGAAACGCCATTGGCTAGCCAGGATTGGGTGGACAAGGACTTTTACGCGATCCTTGGTATCGCCAAGGACGCTTCCGACGCCGACATCAAGAAGGCGTACCGGAAACTTGCCCGCCAGCACCACCCGGATACGAACTCGGGGGACGCTGCTTCGGAGAAGAAGTTCAAGGACATCTCCGAGGCCTACTCGGTGCTGTCGGATCCGGATGAGCGCCAGCAGTATGACGCCATCCGGGCCATGGGCGGCGGCGCACGCTTCGCCCCCGGCGGGACCGGCGGCGGCAACGGCGGGTTCGAGGACATGTTCGGTGGCCTGTTCACCGGCAACACCGGCCGGCATGCGGGCGGGTTCAACCCGTCATCCGGCGGCATTCCGCCCGAGTTCGCTGACCTTTTTGGTGGCGGCTTCGGCGGCGGCGCAGGTTTCCAGCGCCCGCCTGCCAAGGGCGCGGACCGGACCGCAACCACCAGCATTTCCTTCTCCGGCGCCATCCGGGGGACCACCATCGGCCTGCGGGAGCCGAACGGCGAGGTCATCGACGTGCGGGTCCCCGCCGGCATCAAGGACGGCCAAAAGATCCGCGTCCGCGGCAAGGGCCAGCCCGGCGCGGCAGGCAACGGCGACCTTATGGTGGCCGTGTCCGTGAAGCCGCACGACTTCTACACCCGCGACGGCGACAACCTCCGCATCCACGTCCCCGTCACCTTCCCCGAAGCCGCGCTGGGCGCCGACATCGAAGTACCCACTGTTGACGGCGAAAAGGTGCGCGTCCGCGTGCCGGCGGGAACGCCGTCGGGCCGTACCCTGCGGGTCAAGGGCAAAGGTGTGGCAACGGCGAAGGCTGCCGGCGACCTGCTGGTGACCATCGACGTCGCCGTTCCCAAAAACCTGAGCAAGGAAGCCGAGGCCGCCGTCAAGGCGTTTGCCGAAGCCACCGCCGGTGCTGACGTCCGGGAAGGCCTGGCCGCGAAGGCCCGGCTCTAGGAGCGTGTGCCATGGACATCAGCGCTGACCAGCCCATCTTTGTGATCTCCGTGGCGGCCGAACTGGCGGACATGCACCCCCAAACGCTGCGCCAGTACGACCGGATGGGCATCGTTTCGCCCAGCCGCGCCCCCGGCAAGTCCCGGCGCTATTCGCAGCGGGACATTAACATGCTGCGGGAGGTGCAGCGGCTCTCCCAGGAGGGTGTCTCCCTGGAGGGCATCAAACGTATTCTGGAGCTGGAGAACCAGGTAGCGGCACTGCAGCACCGGGTGACCGAACTGGCAGGGGAGCTGGCCCGCCGGCCGCAGTCCTTCGACTCGCGCATCTTCGCCGCGGGCGCCGCCGGTGACGTGGTCAGCCTGGCCCGCGGGCAGCGGCCCAGGCCGCGGACCCAGGCCATGGTGCTGTGGCGGCCGCGGGCCATCGGCCAGTAGCCCGCCCGGCCCGTAGCCGGCCCGCGGCACGCCGGGGCCCGCGGACACCGGCTCAGCCGTTGATGACCTGCGGCACGCCGAGGGCTTTGAGGCCCTCCACCCCGAACTCCAGCCCGTAACCGGACTGCTTCGCGCCGCCGAACGGGATGCGCGGGTCCACGGCGCCGTGCCTGTTGATCCACACCGTGCCGGCCTGGATCCGGGCGGCGACGGCCCGGGCCGCCTGCAGGTCCCGGGACCATACGGAGGCGCCGAGGCCCACGTCCAGGGCGTTTGCCTTGGCCACTGCCTCGTCCACGGTGCTGTATTTGATGATCGGCAGTGCGGGGCCGAACTGTTCCTCCGCCACCAGCGGGTTGTTGTTGTCGATGTCCGCCACCAGCGTGGTGGGGTAGAAATAGCCGGGCTGGTCCGCTGCCGGGTCGCCGCCCAGCAGGATCCGCGCCCCTGAGGCCCGGGCATCCTCCACCAGGCCGGCGACGATGGTGTACTGTGCCTTGTTCTGCAGCGGTCCCAGCACGTTCGCCTCATCCAGCCCGTTGCCCATCGGCATGGCTTTGGCTACGGCGGTGAGTTCCTCGCAGACGGCGTCGTAAATGTCCTCGTGGACGTACAGCCGCTTCAGCGCGGCGCAGGTCTGGCCGGTGTTGATGAAGGCACCCCAGAAAAGGTCCTGGGCGATGGCCTTGGGGTCGGCGTCCGGCAGCACAATGCCGGCGTCGTTGCCGCCCAGTTCCAGCGTGAGGCGTTTGACAGTGTCCGCCGAGGACCGGATGATGGCTTTTCCGGTGGCGGTGGAGCCGGTGAACATGATCTTGCCGATATCGGGGTGTCCGGCCAGCCGCGCCCCCACCTCGCGGCCGCCGCTGACTACGGTGACCAGGCCCTCGGGCAGTTCCTCGTTGATGACTTTCACCAGCGCCAGGACACTCAGGGGTGTGTATTCGGAGGGCTTGACCACCACGGCGTTGCCCATCCGCAGGGCGGGGGCGATCTGCCACACGGTGATCATCATGGGCCAGTTCCAGGGGCCGATGGCGCCCACCACCCCGATGGGCCTGTACTGCAGCTCGGCGCGGGTTTCGCCGTCGTCCAGCAGGGTCTCGGCAGGCAGGGGGGTTCCGGCTGCTGTCCGCAGCCACGCGGCGCAGGCGCCCACCTCGAACCTGGCATTGGGTCCGTTGAGCGGTTTCCCTTGTTCGCGGGACAGCAGCCGGGCCAGTTCACCTGCGGAACGTTCGACGGCGTCGGCTGCTTTCAGGAGCGCCGCGGACCGGGCGTCGTGGCCCAGGGCAGCCCAGGCCGGCTGCGCTGCGCGGGCTGCGGCCACTGCGGCGTCCAGCTGTTCAACGGTGTGCTCGGGCGCCTCTCCCACGGCAGCCCCCGTGGCCGGGTCATGGATGGTGCGGGTGGGCCCGCGGCCGGGGGCGATGGAAGCAAGCAGCGCATCATAGGTTTCCACGGGGTACTCCACCTCGAGTAGGAAGGGCGCCGGCCGGGTGGCCTGGCAGCTTGCTTCCAGTGTCGTTGCTGCCCGGCAGGATCCTTTGTCTTTTCACGCAGGACCCTTGACATGGAGGGCACAGCCTGGCGCGCCGCCGTCAGTACTTGCCCGCTGCGGACGTGACCATGTCGCCGGAGGGGGCCACGAGATACCAGACGCTGTTGACGCCCTGGCCCAGGATGTCCCCCGCGGCCTTGTCCTTGGCGAAGTAGTAGACGGGCATGCCGTTGATGGTGACCTGCTTTTTGCCGTCCGGCGTGGTGATGGTGCCCGGCGTTCCCGTTACGCCGTCCATGGCCGGTGTCTCTTCGGTGGTGGTGACCGGTGGCCACGCTGCCAGGCAGGCATCGGTGCAGGCGCTGGTGCCGGAGTCCTTGGTGTCCTTGGTGAAGTAGTAGATACTCATGCCGTTGCCGTCCACCACAATCGGCCCGAGCGCGGAGTCCGCCGTCATCAGCTTCGCCGAAGCGGCTGCACCGGAGGTGGCGGCCGCCGTCGTCGCCGGGCCGGACGCCGGGGCGGATGCCGGAACCGACGCCGCCGTGGACGGGGTGGGCGCCGGCGTCGTACTGCTTCCCCCGCCGACTGCGCAGCCGGACAGCAGTGCGGCGGCCGCCAAAGCCGACAGGCCAAAGCTGAGGTTCTTGTGCATCTTTTGCTCCTTGCCTCGAGCCAGCCAACGCGGAGGCCGGCGCTACCCTCTTAGACGCCGTGCGGGCAAGTATGGTTCAGGGAACCGGAACTGAACCTTTGTGTGGTTGCGGACGTCTTTAGAGGCAGGCGGGTTCGACGCGGGAGGCAGGGCATGTCGCTGGATGAGGAAGTGGTGGCGGCGATTTATCGTGACCACGGCGCTGCCCTGCGGCGCTTTGTCCTGAGCGCCTGCCGGGACCCGTATATCGCGGACGACGTGGTCCAGGAGACGGTGCTGCGCGTCTGGCGGCAGGCCCCGGAGATCACCGGCGGCCTGCGCAGCTACCTGTTCCGGACGGCCCGCAACATCATGATCGACAACTACCGCAGGTCCCAGCGCCGGCCGGCCGAGGCCACCGGAGACCCCGTGGATCCGGTGGATCCAGCCGAGCGGGTGGACGAGCTCCTCACCCGGGTCCTGATGGAGGAGGCGCTGCTGCGGCTGAGCGCCGAACACCGCGATGTGCTGGTGGCCCTCCACTACCGCCGATACACCGTGAAGGAGGCTTCGGAAAAGTTGAATATCCCCAGCGGAACCGTGAAGTCCCGGGCTTTCTACGCCGTCCGGGCGCTGCGGACCATCCTCGACGAAATGGGGGTCCAGCGGTGACCGCCATGGAACCGCACCAGCTTCTTGGCGCCTACCTGCTGGGCGGCCTCGACCCGTCGGACGTGACGTTGTTCGAACAGCACCTGGGGTCCTGCGCCACGTGCCGGGAGGAGCTGGACGAGCTTTCCAGCCTGCCGGCGCTGCTGGACGCGGTGCCGGTGGGGGACGCCGTTGTGCTTCCCGGCGTGGCAGCAAGCCCGCAACAGGCGGCGGTAGCGGCGGAGAGCGGTGCGCCGCCGGTTCCCAAACGCCTGCTGGATCAGCTGGCCGCCCGCCGCCGTACGGTCCGCGTCCGGTGGACAGCCGCGGTGGCCGCGGCTGCCGCCGCCTGCCTGGCTGCCGGGATCCTGGCAGGGCCGCTGCTCAGCCCGCCCGCCAAACCAGACGCCACCTACTCCGTCCAGGCGGGCGACGGGGTCCGGCTCACCGTGGGCCTGGTGCGGAAAACCTGGGGCACGGAACTTGCGGTGGACGGACAGAGCCTGCCGGTGGATGGCACGTTCTCGCTCTGGGTCAAGGACCGCGCCGGCGGCGAGGACCGGGCCTGCGCGTGGACCGCAACCCCGAGCGGCCGGGTGCGGATCACCGGCGCCACCCCGGTCCAGCTCGCCAGCATCGCCGGCGTGGAGATGCGTGACGGGCAACAGCAGACCGTTGCCGTCATCGCGGTGCCGGGCGGGTAGGCCTTTACACCGGCGCCGGTGCGTCCGCCCGGAAATCCGCTGCCGCGTAGACGCCGAGGATCCGCACCTCGGTGGTGAAGAACTCCAGTTCCTCCAACGCCAGTTTCAGCGGGAGGTCCTCGGGGTGCGCTTCGACGTCGGCCATAAACATGGTGGCCGCGAACTCGTCGCCCACCATGTAGCTCTCCAGCCGGGTCATGTTCACCCCGTTGGTGGCGAACCCGCCCAGCGCCTTGTACAGGGCGGACGGGACGTTGCGGACGCGGAACACAAAGCTGGTCACGGCCAGGCCGGGAACCTCGTCCCGTGCCGGCAGTCCGGTTTCGCGGGCCAGGACCACAAAGCGGGTGGTGTTGGAGGGGTCGTCCTCCACGCGGGAGGCCAGGACTTCCAGGCCATAGATCTGTGCGGCCAGCGGCGGGGCGAGCGAGAGCTTGCGGGGATCGTTCCACTCGCTGACTTCCCGGGCCGAACCGGCGGTGTCCCCGGCGATGATGGGGCGGAGGCCGGCCTCGCGGATGAGGCGGCGGCATTGGCCCAGCGCGTGGATGTGGCTGTGGACCTCGGTGGCACCCTCGATGGTGCTGCCGGGGATGCCCAGCAGGTCGAAATGGATGGGCAGGAAAAACTCGCCCACGATCTGCAGGTTGGACTGCGGCAGCAGGATATGGATGTCCGCCACCCGGCCGGCGATCGAATTTTCGATGGGGATCATCGCCAAGTCCGCCTCCCCGCTGGAGACCAGCTCGAAGGCGTCCTCGAAACTGGCGCACGGGATGCTTTCCAGCTCGGGGAACATCTGTTGACACGCGATATTTGAGTTGGCGCCGGGCTCACCCTGGTACGCAATCTTCTGGGCCATGTTCCGTATGGTTTCACGCCTGCGCCCGCCTCCCCAACTGACTCGCACTTGTTGTCGTTTTGAGGGCCCAAAACGACAACAAGTGCGAGTCAGTTGGGTGGGGAGGTGTCAGAGGGGCGTGACGCGCAGCCACACAAATTGGCGGGGGAGCAGCGCCAGCCCGTCTGCCAGGTCCTGCTCGGTTTCCGAGAGAAGGTCGACGGCGGCAGGCGCGAAACCCGCGAAGGTCGCCGCCTGCAGGATCACGGGGGAGTCGCTGAAGTTGGCCAGCGCCAGGATCCGGCTGTCTTCGCCCGGGCGCTGGTACGCCAGGATACTCCGGTGGTTGGCGGCGAAGTCGATCAGCCGGGTGCCCGCCAGTTCCGGGGTGGCGGCCCGGACCGCGGCCATCCGCCGGATGCCGGCAAACACGGCCCCTTCCGGGGTGCGAGCCTCGGCCTTGTGCGCATAGTTTTCCGCAGGATAGCGCGGCCGGTGAACCCACCGGCTGTCGGCGTCGTGGCCTTTCTCAAGGTAATACTGGTAATCGTTCACCTGGCCCACTTCATCGCCCAGGTACAGCAGGGGAATGCCGCCGGTGCTGAAGGCCACCGAATGGGCCAGCAGGATCCGTTCCACTGCCTCCGAGGGGTTGTCCTCCATGCCGCAGAGCGACGCCGTCGTCCCTGAGATCCGGCAGTCCCCGGTGCGGGGGTTGTCCTGGAACGGAACACCGCGGGCAAAGCTGCCCGGAAACCTGTTGACGTAGAACGAGTTCAGGAACCGGCGGTGGTCGAAGCCGTTGATGCCCAGCTCGGCGGCGTCCTCGTCGGCAAACGTCCAGCCGATGTCGTCATGGCTGCGGACGTAGTTCACCCACGAAGTTCCGTCGGGGATGTTATGCCGGCGCTTCAGGGCCTGCCCCAGCAGGGACGTATCCCGGGTGGCCAGCGATTCCCAGATCAGCGCCATCTGCAGCGGGTTGTACGAAATCTGGCACTCGCCGGGACTGATGTACAGGGCCACCTCATCGGGGTGGACAATCGCCTCGGATTTGAACAGAAGCGACGGCGCGGCCAGCCGGCAGACCGCGTTGAAGGCCTGCAGCAGGGTGTGGGCCTGCGGCAGGTTCTCGCAGGGGGTGCCCAGTTCCTTCCAGATGAACGCCACGGCATCCATCCGCAGGATGTCCACGCCCTGGTTGGCCAGGAACAGCATTTCGCCGGCCATGGCCCGGAAAACGTCAGGGTTGGAGTAGTTCAGGTCCCACTGGTACGTGTGGAACGTGGCCCATACCCAGCGGCCGTTTTCGGTACGGATGAACGAGCCGGGGTGGTTTTCCGGGAAGATTTCGCGGACGTGCTCCTCGAACGCATCCGGCATGGTGCGGTCCGGGTAGAGCCAGTAGTAGTCGCTGAACTCCCGGTCCCCGGCAGCGGCCTTGCGGGCCCACTCGTGTTCGTCGGAGGTGTGGTTGAAGATGAAGTCCACCACCAGGCTGATCCCGTTGGCGCGCAGCTCGGCCGCGAGGGACCGCAGCTGCTCCATGGTGCCCAGCTTGGGGTTCACCTTCCGGTAGCTGGAGACCGCGTAGCCGCCGTCCGAGTGCGGCTCCGGCGCCAGGAACAGCGGCATCAGGTGCAGGTAGGTGAGGCCAAGCTCCTTGAAATAGGGGATCCGGGCCCGTACTCCCTCCAGGGTGCCGGCGTACCGGTCCACGTAGCAGACGCCGCCCAGCATGGTGTTGGCCTGGAACCAGCCGGGGTCGGCGCCGCGTTCGGCATCCACGGCCTTCAGCTCTGCCGGGCGCTCCTGCCAGGACGCGGCGCACTGGAGCACCAGCGCGGTGAGCTGCTCCAGCCAGTCGGGGCGCTGGCCGTACAGGGAATGGAACAGGCCGCAGAGGGCGGGAAGGTGATCTTCGAGGCGGGCGGCGAACGCCGGGTCAACAGCCCGGGCGGGGCCCTGGGCCAGGCTGATGGCTTCCAGGACATGCTGGTGTGCCGCGGCATCCACCCTGACGGATTCCTGCATGGACGAGTGCTCCTTCGGACCCCGCGCCGGGCTTGATCCGGCGGCACCTGGTTACGGCAGTATGCCACCGTTGCCCGCGCCGGAACGGAAGAAGCGCCAACGGCGCGCTGCGCTGACAAACAAGTTCCGGTCGCTGCCGGACAAACCGCCCGCGGACACCGGTGCCAAGCTGGATTCCACAGCTGGCCCCGGCGCAATTTTGACTGTTAAAGAGGGATCCCATGAGCATTTCGAATTCCGAACGACGAACCGTGGACACACGTGCCAAAGAGCATTCCACTGCCCTGCGCTCCGGCAGCGTTGGGGTGCTCGGCATCCTCTTTTTTGTGCTGTCCGCCCAGGCGCCCTTAACCGGGATCGTGGGGGCCTCGCCACTTGCTGCGGCGCTGGGCAACGGCGCGGGTGCACCGGGTGCATACCTGGTGGTGGGCGCCGTCATCGCTGTTTTCGCCGTAGGTTTTGTGGCCATGAGCCGGAAGATCCGGGCCAATGGCGCGTTTTATGCCTACGTCACGGCGGCGTTTGGCCCGCGGACCGGCGCGGGGACGGCGTGGCTCGCACTGCTGGCCTACAACACCATCCAGGCCGCCACGTACGGGCTGTACGGGGCTGCCTTCTCCGGGCTCCTGGCGTCCGTGGGTATTGATGTGCCGTGGTGGCTGCCGGCGCTGGCCACCATGGCAGGCGTGCAGGTGCTGGGTTCGCTGAACATCGAACTCGGCGCCCGCGTGCTGGCGGTTTTGGTGGGACTTGAGGTGGCAGTGCTGCTGTTGTTCGGTTTCACCGTCCTGTTCCAGGGTGGCGGCCCGGAAGGCTTGAACCTGGCGGCGTCCTTTTCCCCGGCTGCCATTGCCGCCGGGGCCCCCGGGGTGGCCATCATGTTCGCCGTCGCGTCCATGTTCGGTTTCGAGTCCACCGCCATCTACTCCGCTGAGGCAAAGGATCCGCAGCGGACCGTGGCCCGCG
The DNA here is from genome assembly GCF_030208875.1 of Pseudarthrobacter sp. MEB009. NCBI lineage: Bacteria > Bacillati > Actinomycetota > Actinomycetes > Micrococcales > Micrococcaceae > Pseudarthrobacter > Pseudarthrobacter sp. MEB009. The sequence goes on along the minus strand of NZ_JARVTC010000006.1, from coordinate 109,830 downwards.
CAACCTACCTTTCCGTAGGCGTCATCGCCATCTTCTTCGCCTTCACCTCCTGGATGCTGGTCAGCTACTACGGGCCGTCCCAGGTCATGGCAGCAGCCGGGGCCGCCCTGGAATCCGGGGACTCCACCAGTTTTGTGCTGGGGCCCATGGTGGACCTGTTTGGCCCGTGGGCCGGGGTGGCCACCGGCATCCTGCTGGTGACCTCCCTGCTGGCCGGCATCGTCGCATTCCATAACGGCATCAACCGGTACCTCCACTCACTGGCACTGCGCGGGTCCATGCCCGCTGCCGTGGCCCGCACCAACCGGCACCACGCGCCCGCCGTTGCCGCCTGGCTGCAGACCGCGCTGGCGGTGGCGCTGGTCGCCCCCTTCGCGCTCCTGGGGCTGGACCCTGTGCTGAGCCTGTTCTCCTGGTTCAGCGGACTGGCCGTCGCGGCACTGCTGGTGCTGTACATCCTCTGTTCAGCCGCCGTCGTCCGGTATTTCCACCGGCAGCGCGAGACCGGCCCGCTGTGGCAGACCAGGATCGCACCGGTGCTGGGCGCCGTCCTGCTGATCTGGGTGCTCGCGCAGGTGGTAGGCAATTTCACCGCCCTGATCGGCGGCAGCGCAGGGACCGCAGCAGTCCTGCTGGCCACTGTCCCTGCCGTGTTTGCTGCCGGAACCCTGGTGGAACTGGCGATTGAACGCCGCGGTGGGGCAGCGCCCGGACGGGCTTAGCGGGCGCCGTCCGGCAGGGCGCCGGCGGCCACCCTCCCGGCGGCGCGCGGCGGAACCGTGCCGCGGCGGGCCAGCAGGAACGCGGCCAGCAGGAGTGCCGCCAGCCCGGCCGCTGCCGCCGCAGCCACCTCACCCTGCTGCGGCCACAGCCCAGCAAGGCCCAGGAACCCGGGCACTGTCGCCGTGGCCTGACTGGCCAGGACCAGGGCCCAACCGGTGAACCGGTCCACGCGGCGCCAGCCCAGGGCCATGGACCCGAACAGCAGCCCCCACAACAGCGACCAGCACAGCCAGAGCACCGCGAGGAACGGGTTCGACGCGAACCAGCTGCCGGCCAGCAGCAGGCCCACAAAGCCCACCATGCCGCAGAACCAGCCCAGGCCCTGCGAGCCCAAACCCAGCCGGGTATCGATGCCCACATGGACATAGGTCAGGCCAAAAAGGACCATCCCCACCGCGGTCATCAGGGTCTCCGCCGGCAACGCCGCGCCGGCCGGTCCGGCAGCGGCCGCCGCCAGGTATCCCACGGCGAGCACCAGTTGCAGCGACCCGATGGCCAGGCTGAGGACACCTGCGTCGCGGCGGGGGATGCGCCCCAGGGTTGCGAGGCCGTTGGCGAGCAGCGCGGCCCCGGAGAGGAGCAGGCAGAGATAGGCCATCAGGCACCCGCCCCAAGACCCCGAAGGGTGCATACTTTTTTCGTTTTGTGGAATCTAAGTGTCACAATACGGACATTAGCGGACAGTTCGATCGGTGCCTACTGCTGCCCGGTCGCAATCCGTTAGCTTGGATGGAGGACCCGCCGCAGCCACTGCACTGCCGGCGGCAGCCCCCTGATTGGCTCGACGTAAGGAAATACTGCATGGATGCACGGCTGGAGGCCATTCGGGACACCGTCCTGGCCAGGAACCCCGGGGAAGCGGAATTCCACCAGGCGGTGACCGAGGTTTTTGAAAGCCTGGGCCCGGTCCATGACAGGCATCCGGAATTCCTCGAAGCCGCCATCCTGGAACGGCTCTGCGAACCGGAACGGCAGATCATCTTCCGGGTGCCGTGGACGGACGACGAGGGCCGGGTCCGGATCAACCGCGGCTTCCGGGTGGAATTCAACTCCGCGCTGGGCCCCTACAAGGGCGGCCTGCGGTTCCACCCCTCGGTCTACCTGGGCATCGTGAAGTTCCTGGGTTTCGAGCAGATCTTCAAGAACGCGCTCACGGGCATGCCCATCGGCGGCGGCAAGGGCGGCTCGGACTTCGACCCCCGCGGCCGCAGCGACGCGGAAGTCATGCGTTTCTGCCAGTCGTTCATGACCGAGCTCTACCGGCACATCGGCGAATACACCGACGTCCCGGCCGGCGACATCGGCGTGGGCGGCCGCGAAATCGGCTACCTCTTCGGCCAGTACAAGCGCATCACCAACCGCTACGAGTCCGGCGTCCTGACCGGCAAGGGCATTTCGTGGGGCGGCTCGCTGGTCCGTCCCGAAGCCACCGGCTTCGGCACGGTCATCTTCACCCAGGAGATGCTGAAAACCCGCGGCACCTCCTTCGACGGGCAGCGTGTGGTGGTTTCCGGTTCGGGCAACGTGGCCATCAACGCCGTGGCCAAGGCCCAATCCCTCGGCGCCACCGTGGTGGCCTGCTCCGATTCGTCGGGCTACATCGTGGACCCTGCGGGCATCGACGTGGCACTGCTCCGGCAGGTCAAGGAAGTGGACCGCGCCCGGCTCAAGGAGTACTCGGTCCGGCGCGGCGGCGTCTCCTACGTTGAGGGCGGTTCCGTGTGGGATGTGGACGCCACGGTGGCGCTGCCCTGCGCCACCCAGAACGAGCTCGACGGCGATGCTGCCGCCAAGCTGGTGCGCAACGGTCTGCTGGCCGTGGGAGAGGGCGCCAACATGCCCTCCACCCGTGACGCCGTGGCCGTTTTCCAGGATGCCGGCGTGTTGTTCGGTCCGGGCAAGGCCGCCAACGCCGGCGGGGTAGCCACCTCGGCGCTGGAAATGCAGCAGAACGCCAGCCGGGATTCGTGGTCGTTTGAGCACACCGAAGCGCGGCTCACGGAGATCATGGTGGGTATCCACCACAGCTGCGCCGCCACGGCCGACGAGTACGGCGACCCCGGCAACTATGTCCTCGGCGCCAATATCGGCGGTTTTGTGAAGGTGGCCGACGCCATGCTGGCCCAGGGCCTGATCTAGGGGCGCTGGCTAGGGGCGCTAGGCAGGGCCGCTGGGTAACGGCGCTGGGTAACGGCGCGGGTCGCAGCGCGGGTCAGGCGCCGCGGCGCCAGTCGCTGGGCGATGCGCCGAAGGCGTCGCGGAAGGTCCTGCTGAAATGGGCCGCGTCGAGGAAACCCCACCGCGCGGCAACGGCGCCCACCGTTTTCCCGGCGTGGACCGGATCCCGCAGGTCCCGCCCGGCGCCGGCCAGCCGCCTGCCCCTGATCCAGCTTGCCACCGTGGTGCCGCTCTCGTGGAAGACGTTGTGCAGGTGGCGGGTGGAAATGAAATGCGCCGCAGCGACGGCGGCCGGCGAAAGCTGCGGATCCCACAGGTTGGCTTCGATGTATTCGCGGGCTGAAACCGCCAGGAGGGCCTGAGGGGTCAGCCGGTCCGGGGTGATGTCCATCTCCGCGTGGAGGAGGGTGGACACCAGGTCCAGGGCGTTGGCTGCCAGCCGTGAGCCGCTGGGACCGTTGAGGACGTCGAGGTTCTCCGATAGCTGCCGGATGAACTGGCCCACCAGGGCACCCAGGCCGGCGTTGCCCGCCATCCGCACGGCCGCCAGCTGGCCCACGCAGTCGCTGGGCAGCGCCAGCGCATCACAGGGGAACATCACCACCATCAGCCGGGCCCGTTCCTCGAACGTGAGCGTGTAGGGCCGGCTGGTGTCGTAGATGGCCAGGTCACCGGGCCGCAGGACGGCCTCGCGGTTGTCCTGGATCAGCAGTCCGCTGCCTTCCAGCTGCAGGTTGAGCTTGAAGTAGCGCCCCGTGGACCGGGCGATCAGGGCTGGGGTGCGTTGGACCGTGTGCGCGGCGGCGCTGACCTCCACGATGGACATCCGGTCCAGCACCCGGGCCCGGAGCTGCCCCTGGAAGGCTTCCGGCGCTTCGCTGTGCGCGGCCAGCGGTACAAACGACTCGGCCACCAGGTGCCGCCAGTGGTCGAAGGAACCGGCGACGCTGGTGGTGACGTGCTGTGTGGCGGGCGTGGCCGGAGCTCTTACGGGCATGGAAATCCTGACGTGGGACGGGTCCTGGCAAATCCCCCTGCCTGTGTCCTGGGACACAGTCAGCCCAGATTACGTCCGCAGGATCCTTTTTTCAACAGCTGGCGAAAAAAGAATTCCCGGGAATCCGCCCCGCTATTTGTTCCGGCCCCTGGCCGCGACCTTCCAGCGGTCCACCAGGTTGCCGCCCCTGACCACCGCAACATCGTCCACCAGGTTGATGGCCAGGCAGACGTGGTTGGGAATGATCCGCAGCCGGTCGCCGAGGGCAGGCAGCGGGTCGGGGCCATGCCACTCCACGGTGGCGTGGTGCTCGGAGAGGGCGATGATCCGGGCATCCAGGTGGTCCATCAGCCGGCCGAAACCGCTGGCCCACGCGGGCCTGTCGCTGCCCAGGATCTTGCTGCCGGCGTCGATGATAAAGCGCACGGGGCTGCCCGGTTCGGTCCTGTGGTGGCTGACCACCGTGGCGGCGACGGTCAGCGCGATGTCCGTAAGGGCGCACCGGTCCAGTTCCAGTTGCTGGGCGTCGCCGAAGACGTAGACGCCGGGCCGCACTTCCGTGGCGACCGAGCCGTCGGTGAGCAGCGCCGTGGGCGTGGAGCCGCCGCTGAGGGTGGCGGCGTCGAAGCCGGCGGCAGCGAGGGTTGCCGCGGCCGCGGCCAGCGCGGACTGCTCCTGGGCGGCGGCTGCCGCAGGCATGCCGGGCGCGTAGCTGTGGCCGGGAAAGGTGAAGACCCCCGCCACCTGCAGCCCGGCAGCGGCTGCGGCCTGCGCCACCGCCGCCGCCTCCTGCGGGAGTGTGCCGCTGCGGTGGTGGCCGCTGTCGATTTCGACCAGGACGCTCACGGTTCCCGCTGCTGCGCCCAGTGCGGTGCCCAGCCGGGTGGCGCCGGCCGCCGAATCAACGCCGACGGTCACGGTTGCCTTCTCCGCCAGGAGCCGGAGCCGTTCCGCCTTACCCGCTGATGCCCACAGCGGGTAGGCGATGAAGAGGTTGTCCACGCCGCCTGCTGCAAAGACTTCCGCCTCGCCCACGGTGGCCACCGTCAGTCCGGCCGCCCCGGCAGCGATCTGGCGGGCTGCGATCTCCGGGATCTTGTGCGTCTTGGCGTGCGGCCGAAGGGCCAGGCCCCTGGAGCGCACCGAGGCGGCCATCCGGGCGATGTTCCGGTCCAGGATGTCCACGTCCACCAGGATGTCCGGGGTGTCGATGCTGTGGGGGATGGCCATGGGGGAGCTCCTTCGTGGAAACGGAAAACGGGTGGGGTCAGACGGCCAGGAGGGCCAGGTAGCCCTCCAGCTGCTCGGCCTGGCCGGCGATGGGGGACCCGGCGGGGGAGAGGGCGGCGGCAATCTGCGCGCCCAGCAGCATGTCCAGGAGCTGGCCCGCCAGGAGTGCGTCGTCCACGGCCGCCCGGATGTCGCCCGCGGCCCGGGCCTCGGCCAGGAGCCGCTGGATGGTGGTGGCCCACTCTGCCATGGACTGCTGGTGGATCCGGGCCTTTTGCGGGTCGTTGACGGCCTTTTGCCAGAACGGGATGACGATCCGGGCCTCGTTGATCCGTTCCTCGTCCAGCGGCAGGACCTCCAGGCAGAAAGCGCGCAGTGCGGCCAGTCCGGTCATGGTGCCCAGGACCCCGGCGATCCGCTGGTTGGTCCGGTTGAACACATGGCTGAAGGCGAATTCCAGCAGGGTGTCCTTGGTGGGGAAGTACGGCTTCAGCGCCCCGTTGGCGAAGCCGGCCTCCAGGGCGATTTCCCGGAGGGTGGCGCCTTCCAGCCCGTTGCGGGCGATGATCCGCCAGGTGGCATCGACCAGTTCCAGGCGCCGTTCGTGATGGTCAACTATCTTCGGCACCGCGGCTGCTCCCAGGAAATAGTTTGGCTTCGACTCTTGTGAGCCATGGTACGGAGGTTTATTCTCTACAACTATAGAAAATAAAGCCCGGAGACCCCCAGGGTCCTGACCAAAGGCAGTTCCCATGACACCTGCGCCATCCGCCACAGCAGCCGCGTTCGGCCTGGCCAACGAAGCCGAGATCCTTGCCGCAGCAGCCATCCTCCGGGCATCGGGCCACCTGGAGCCCCACCACCGGATTGCCTACCTTGGCCTTGTGGAACCCGCCGGCCGCAGGGGTGCCCAGGGCGCGGACGACGCCGGCCCAACAGCAGGCGGGCAGCCTGCGGACAGGCGGTTCCGGGCCCTTGTCCACGACATTTCCGGCGGGGCGCCCACCGATGTTGTGGTCTCGGTGACGCACGGGCTGGTGGTGTCCGCCGTGGTGCTGGATACCTCGCTGACCGGTGAACTGCCGGTCCTGGAAGAGGAATTCGGGCTGGTGGAAGACCTGCTGGCCGGCGACGAACGCTGGCTCAAGGCGCTCGCTGACCGCGGTTTGGACGTGGCCAGGGTCCGCGTGGCCCCGCTGTCCGCCGGTGTCTTCGACTACCCGGAGGAAAAAGGCCGCCGGATCCTGCGCGGTCTGGCCTTTGTGCAGGATTTCCCCGGCGACAGCGCCTGGGCGCACCCTGTGGACGGCCTGGTGGCCTACGTGGACGTGGTCAGCAAGGAGGTCACCCGGGTACTCGACCTGGGGGCCATGCCCGTTCCGGCTGAGCACGGAAACTACACGGATCCGGAACTGACCGGCCCGTTGCGCACCACGCAGAAACCGATCAGCATCACCCAGCCCGAAGGCCCCAGCTTCACGGTGACCAACGGAAACCATGTGGAGTGGGAAAAGTGGAGCGTGGACGTCGGGTTCGACGTCCGCGAGGGGGTGGTCCTGCACAACCTCGCGTTCCAGGACGGGAACCGGCTTCGGCCCATCATCAACCGCGCCTCGATTGCCGAGATGGTGGTTCCGTACGGCGATCCCTCCCCGGTGCGGTCCTGGCAGAACTACTTCGACACCGGCGAATACCTGGTGGGCCAGTACGCCAACTCACTCGAACTCGGCTGCGACTGCCTGGGCGAGATCACCTACCTCAGCCCCGTAATCAGCGATGCTGTGGGCAATCCGCGCGAAATCCGGAACGGCATCTGCATGCACGAGGAGGACTGGGGGATCCTGGCCAAACACAGCGACCTGTGGAGCGGGATCAACTACACCCGCCGCAACCGCCGGCTGGTGATCTCCTTCTTCACCACCGTGGGCAACTACGATTACGGGTTCTACTGGTACCTGTACCTGGACGGCACCATCGAATTCGAGGCCAAGGCCACCGGCGTGGTGTTCACCAGCGCCTTTCCCGAGGGCGGGTCGGACAACATCTCCCAGCTCGCCCCGGGCCTGGGCGCACCCTTCCACCAGCACCTCTTCAGCGCCCGGCTGGACATGGCCGTGGACGGCTTCACCAACCGGGTGGTGGAAGAGGACGTAGTCCGGCAGGCCATGGGCGAAGGCAATGAGCGCGGCAACGCCTTCACCCGCAAGCGCACGGTCCTGGCCCGCGAATCCGATGGCGTCCGCGAGGCCGACGCCAAGGCCGGCCGGACCTGGATCATTTCCAACCCGGAGTCCCGCAACCGGCTGGGTGAGCCGGTGGGCTACAAGCTCCATTCCCAGAACCAGCCCACTTTGCTGGCGGACCCGGACTCATCCATCGCCAGGCGGGCAGCCTTCGCCACCAAGGACCTCTGGGTCACCCGCTACGCCGAGGACGAGCGGTATCCCACGGGCGACTTTGTGAACCAGCACCCCGGTGGGGCCGGCCTGCCGGCCTACGTGGCGCAGGACCGGGACCTCGACGGCCAGGACCTGGTGGTGTGGCACACCTTTGGCCTCACCCACTTCCCACGGGTGGAGGACTGGCCCATCATGCCGGTGGACACCGTAGGCTTCAAGCTCCGGCCCGAAGGCTTCTTTGACCGCAGCCCGGTGCTGGACGTCCCCGCCGGCACAAGCGCCGCCTGCCACGCCGAGGCCGGCGGTGCGCCATCCACCTCCTGCCACTGAAGCCGCCGGCCGCAGCGGGCCCGGTCCTGCACCGCAGGCTGTGCGCCGGGCTGACTGCGGTGTCCTGCGCGGTGCACCTGTGGCTCGCGGCCGCAGGGAACCACGGAGCCTGGCTGGGCGTGCTGATGGTGCTGCTGGCCGCTATCTGTGTCCCCTGCGCCGTCCATATCTGGCGGCACGGTGCCGTGCGGCCGCTCCGGCAGATTGCCGGGGCGGCGGTGCTGATGGTGGCCGTGCACAGCGTCCTGCTGCTGGGCGCGGGAGGTGCCGGCCACGCCCACGGCGGGGGCCCGGCGTCGTCCGCTTCCCCTGCAGTCGGTGCCGGGCCGCTGCTGCTGGTGATCGGGCTGGAACTGGGCACGGCACTGCTCGCGGCAACACTGGTGGCAAGACTGCGCGCCGCGGCAGGATTCCCCTCGCGAGATGGCATTTGACGGCAATGTTTGCCGCCGGGACTGCCGCGAAGTGCCATCTCGCGGGGAACTGCGCCGGGTCAGGCAACCGGCTTAGGCAACCGGCTTAGGCAACCCGGTCAGGCCGAAGGAGAGGGCGTCCGCAGCACCTGGTGGAACGCGTAAGCGCCGTTGCTCCAGACCACAAACAGCAGCGGTGCGGGGGCCAAGGCAATGCCCAGCACCGGCTGCAGCAGCGCGGCGGAGGCGATGATCCCCAGCAGGACCAGCATGGCCAGGCTCAGGTACCAGCGCTGCAGGCAGAGGTAGAGCGAGGCCTTGAGCAGGGCTTTCAACCCGGCCCCGGGCAGCAGGACGGTGCCCGCCGCTGCCGTCACGGTGACGCCCACGGTGACGGCGGCGGCCACAACGATCAGCGGAGCCAGCACCGCGGCGGCGGGCATGGACTGGACAATCACCAGGTCCACGCCGAGGAACAGGAGCGCCGCCACGGCGGCCAGGCCCAGCGGGGCCGTCCGCCGGAACGCGGCTGCGTAGCCGCGCAGGAAGGCGGCGACCGGCTTGACCGCGCCGCCGTCGCCGTTCAGTGCCTGGAAGGCCGCGAACAGGCCGGCCAGCGACGGCGGGACCGTCACCGAGAGCGCCAGGAAAAACGGCCACGCCGCCAGCGGATCGGCCACCAGGGCCAGGCAGAGCACCAGCGGCGCGTTGGCCAGTGCCAGCAGCATATTCCCGGCCAGGAAGGTGTAGATGAAGCCGAAGATGCTGCCAAACGCCTCGAAGCCCGGACTGGGCACGCGGCCCAGCAGCCCGCGCCGCCCGGCTCCTCCCACGGCGGTCATCCCTTCATGCCGCTCGTGGCGATGCCCTGGATGAAGTACCGCTGGCCGATCAGGAAGATCACCAGGATGGGGATCACCGAGATGACGGACCCGGTCATGATCATGGCGTATTCGGCGTCGAACTGGCCCACGAAGGAACGCAGGCCCAGCTGGACCGTCCAGAGCCGGTTGGACGTGAGGTAGATGAACGGTCCCATGTAGTCGTTCCACGTGTTCACAAACGTCAGCAGCGCCAGGCTGGCCAGGGCCGGCTTGGACAGCGGCAGGATCACGCGCGCCCAGATGCCGTACTCGCTCAGGCCATCGATGCGGGCGGCCTCGCAGAGTTCATCCGGGATGGTCATGTAGTACTGCCGCATCAGGAACACCCCGAACGCGCCGAACGCCTGCAGCAGGATCAGGGCGTTGAAGCTGTTGGTCAGCCCCAGGTTCTGCATCATGATGTACTGCGGCACCATGTAGGCCTGCCACGGCACGGCGATGGTGCCGATATACGCCAGGAACAGCACGTCCCGGCCGGGGAAGCGGACCTTGGAGAAGCCGTAGGCGGCCAGCGAACCGGTCAGCACCTGCAGGCACGTGATGATCACTGCCAGGTAGAGCGAGTTCTGCAGGTAGCCCAGCATGGGGATCCGGGTCCAGATGTCCGTGTAGTTGCTCCACACAAAATCGCTGGGAATCCATTGGATGGGGACGGTGAGGACCTGGTTGTTTTCCTTCAGCGACGAGGACAGCATCCAGAAAAAGGGCACCATCAGCGCCACCACCAGCACGGCCAGCACGCCGTAGATCACCACGTCGGTGGTGCGCTTCTTCCGTTCGCGCGGTGATTCCCGTTGCGTACGACGCCGGTCTTCCGGAGCAGGTGCCGGGGCGCCGCTGAGGAAGGGTGCCTCTGCCTTGAGGTCTTCGGCCATGTTGGTCATCAGCGTTCCCTCCGCTGTTGAAGCTTGAACTGCAGGACGGTGATGGACAGCACGATCAGGAACAGCACCAGGGAGATGGCCGACGAATAGCCGAACTTCCCTTCGCCGATGCCCTCCTGGTAGATGAGCTGGGACAGCACGGTGGTGGCGCGCCCGGGCCCGCCGTTGGTCATCACCACAATCAGGTCGAAGACCTTGAAGCTGGACACCGTCAGCATGACCACCACAAAAAACGTGGTGGGCCGCAGGGACGGGATGGTGACGTTCCAGAACCGCTGCCAGCCGCTGGCGCCGTCCACCTCGGCTGCCTCATACAGTTCCGTGGGGACGGCCTGCAGGCCGGCCAGGTACAGGATCATGTAATAGCCCATGTCCCGCCACACGCTGGTGATGATCACTGCCGGCATGGCCCAGTCGGAGCTGGAGGTCCAGCCCGGAGCCTCGGCGATGCCGATCGCATTCAGGAACTGGTTGATGGGTCCGTTGTCCGGGCTGAACAACATGTTCCAGACCACTGCCACCGCCACCAGGGAGGTGATGTAGGGGAAGAAGATGGCCACCCGGAAAAAGCCGATTCCCTTGAGCTTGCGGTTAAGCAGCATGGCCAGGCCCAGGGCCAGGGCCATGGTGAGGGGCACGTGGCCCAGCGCGTAGACCACGGTGTTGCGCAGGGCCACCCAGAACGTGTCGCTCTGGAGCATCCGCTGGAAGTTTTCCAGGCCCACCCAGCGCGGTGCCGTGAACGAGGTCCATTCCATGAAGGAGAGCGCGAACGCCGCGATGACGGGGATAAGGGTGAAGGCCAGGAAGCCCAGGAAGTTCGGCAGGATGAAGGTCCAGCCGATCAGCGTGTTGCGCCGCGCCTGTTTGCGGTTGCCCCGGCTGACGGGCACCGGTGCGGGTGTCAGTGTTTCGGTGGTCATGGCAGAAGCTACTTGCCGAGGACTTCGCCTGTGACGCGCTTGCCCATTTCGGCGATGCCATCCGCCACCGGGCGCTCGCCCACCATGATGAGGTCGTGCTCCTGGTTCAGGATCTTGTCCACGGCGCCGGATTTGTCGCTGACGGGCATTTCCAGGGCGGTCTTGTCCGGTGTGAAGGCCTTCTTGGACAGCTCATCGGAGGGCAGGCCCTCGAGCTGGAAGTAGGCGTCGGTGACGGCGTCGTTCTGCAGGGCGGGGACCACGCCGATCTTCGAAATGACCTTCGCGCCCTCTTCCCCGGCGGCCCATTCGATGAACTTCTTTGCTTCGTCGGAGTGCTGGGCGTTTTTGTTGACGGCGAACGCGGTGGGCGAACCGAACGTGGTGACCTTGCCGTCGTCGGACTTCTGCGGCAGCGGCGCCAGGCCCCAGTCCACGTTGGTTTTGCCGTCCTTCTTGGCCTGCAGGAAGCCGGCGATGTACCAGGTGCCCATGGGCATCATGGCTGCCTGGCCGGTCTCGAACATGGTCCGGTAGCTGGTCTTCTGGCTCTTGGCCGTACCGAAGTCCAGGGTGGCGCCGCTCTTCTGCAGGTCCAGGGCGGTGTTGTACTGGTCCTCGAAGAAGCCGTAGTCGCCGCCGTTCTGGTCGCCGTCGTTCTGCGCCGCGGCGATGGCCTGGACCACCGAACGCCAGATGTGGTGGTACGTGCCGTAGGTGGTTTTGCCGTCGGCGTTGGTGGTGAGTTTCTTGGCCAGCGCCGAGTATTCGTCCCAGGTCAGGTGGGCCGGGTTGTCCACGCCGGCGGCCTTGAGGAGTTCCTTGTTGTAGTAGAGCAGCCAGAAGTCCTGGCGGTAGGGGGCGGCGAAGTACTTGCCGTCGATGTTGAAGGCATCCAGTCCTGCAAGCGAATCCTTGCCCACGGTGTCCACCACGCCGTTGATTTCCTGCAACTGGCCGTTGTTGGCGTAGCGGGCGTAGTCGATCACGTTTTTCATGGTCAGGACGTCGGTGGTGTCGCCGCCGGCCAGCATGGTGGTGACCTTCTGCGGGTAGTCGTCGGCCAGGATGTCCACGGGCTCAATGTCGATGGCCGGGTTCGCTGCCTCGTAGCTGTCGAACAGGGCCTTGAACTCGGGGGTTCCTTCGTAGTTCCACACGGACACGGTCAGGCGGGTTTTACCTTCCTGTCCCTGTTCTTCGGCGGGGCCGGCTGCGCCGGCGCAGCCGGTCAGGCCCAGCCCGGCGGTGACTGCCAGGGCCAGTGCGGCGAGAGTGGTGCGCTTCATTGCGTTCTCCTTAAGGGGATTTTGGTGGTGCCGCGGATGCGGCGGTGATGCCGGGTCAGGCGCTGAGGGAGAGATCTTCGGAAACCACCTGGGCCAGCAGCTGGCGGCCGGTGAGGTAGCGTTCCAGGTCGTTGAGGGCGGCATCGGACATCCGCCGGGTTTCGGTGCCGAGCGAGCCGGCGATGTGCGGGGTGATCACCACGTTGGGCAGTGAATAGAGGACCGAGTCCGCAGGCAGCGGTTCCGGCTCGGTCACGTCGAGCAGGGCGTTGATCCGGCCGGTGGCGCACTCCGCCTCCAGCGCCGCGGTGTCCACCAGGGAGCCGCGGGCGGTGTTGATCAGGGTGGCGTGGTCCTTCATGGCGCGCAGTTCCAGGCCGCCCAGCATGTGCCGGGTCTCCGGCAGGGCGGGGGCGTGGACGCTGACCACGTCGGAGGCGGCCAGCAGCTCCGGCAGGGTTACCAGCGTCCCACCGGCGGCTGCCACGGCTGCAGGGTCGGCGTGCGGGTCGCTGACCAGGCAGGTCACATCCTGCAGCTGCTGGACCAGTTGGACCACACGGCGGCCGATCCGGGAAAAGCCGATCACGCCGATGGTACGGCCGATATTCCCCAGCTCGCCCCGGCGGGTGGTGTAGCTCCAGTCCGTCCTGAAGGTCCGGGCATCGTTGGCCAGGACGTGGGCCTTCTTTCCCGCCAGCACGATCGAGGCGAAAGTGAACTCCGCCACGGGGATGGCGTTGGCATCGGCGCCGTTGGTCACCAGGATGCCGCGGTCCCAGAGTTCCTGGCTGACGAAGCTGCGGACAGTCCCGGCGCAGTGGAACACCGCCTTGAGCCTGGGCAGGCGGTCAAGGGTTTCCTTGTCCAAGGCGGGAACCCCCCAGCTGGTGAGCAGGATTTCCACCTCTGCCAGCCGGTCCGCGAGGCCCGGATCCGTCAGGGAAGCGGTCCAGGGCGTGCTGCCAAGGTCCACCATTGAGGCCAGGCGCTCCAGCCGGGCGGCGTCGAACTGATCGGAGTAGGTTTCGCTGTTCATCACCAGCATTGCCTTGAGTTTAGCCGGCATTCGGGCCTCCTTTTCCGTTCTTGGGAACTGCTCCAGGCCGGGCAGTTCATGGCTTGCATCACATCTGGAATCCAGTACATACTCATGAACAGCACAGTTCAACCAAGCCATTCGTACTCGATCTGAAACAATCAGAGTCGAACAAAAGAAGAGTTTTCCCGATGACGTCCCAGCACGGCTCTCCCGAACTCCCTCCCGCCTTTCCGTTGGCGGCCGCGTGGGGCGATACCGCTTCCGCCGGCAACCTGGTGTCCCTGCTGGCCGGCGCCCGCGGGCGGCTGGCGGCTCCCGCCGTCGGCGATCCTGCATGGTGCGCGGCGGCAGGACCGCGCACCGGCCAACTGCAGCGGGACGCCCGGGCGGAACGCGGCACACCGTGGCCGCAGCCCCTGGTGTCCCACTACGCCCGGTATTTCAGGGACGGCAACCGCACCGCCTACGAGGGGCTGGTGGGCGCCCGGCAGCAGCGGCTGACACGTGCGGTGGTACTGGCACTGGCAGCGCAGCCCGGCCAAAACCCTGACCCGGACGGACCGTCGGGGGCAGCACCGGCCTGGCTGGATGAAGTGATCGACGGCGCCTTCCTGCTCTGCGAACAAAGCTCGTGGAGCTGGGCCGCGCACGACGACGTGTTCACCCGCACGGGGGACGTGCTGCCGGATCTGGACCGGCCTTATCTTGACCTGGGCGCCGGGGAAGTGGCGGCGCAGCTGGCCTGGCTGGACCTGGTGCTGGGTGCCGAACTGGACGGCAGGGCGCCGGGACTGCGGCGCCGGATCCGGGACGAAGTGCAGGCCCGCGTGATCCGGCCCTTCCTGGACCGGCTGGACTGGCACTGGCTTGGCCTGGACGGCGATGTCCACAACTGGAACCCCTGGATCCATTCCAACCTCCTGGCCGCTGCGCTGTTCCTGGTTGACGACCCCTGGGTCCGGGCCCTGACTGTTGCGCGGTGCATCGAAGGCCTGGACCGGTTCCTGGCCGCCATCCCGGCCGACGGGGCCATCGATGAGGGTTTTGCCTACTGGTGGAACGGCGCGGGCAGGGCGCTGGAGGGACTCTCGCTGCTCACGGAGGCAACCGGCGGGGCGCTCGACGCCGACCTGCCGGTGGTCCGCGAAATGGCGGCCTTCCCGCACCGGATGCACATCGGCGGCAGCTGGTACCTGAACGTGGCGGACGGTCCGGCGCAGGCAGCTCCGGCGCTGCCGTGGAGCATGCTGCGCCGGTGGGCCGGCCAGCTGGGCAACGCCGACGCGGCAGCGCACGCCGAAGCCGCAGACTCCGGGGAGCCGGCGCCGGCCGCGGGCCTGGGCAGGATGTTGCGGCCGATCCTGGCCGCCGGCGCCCATGGAGTGGCAGCTGGACCATCCGTCGGCGAGGAAGCCGGTCCGGGCTCCGGCTCCGTGGTCGGCGCGGGGTACCCGCTGGTGCCGTTCGCCTACCTGCCCTCGGTGCAGGTGATGGTGGCCCGCGAAACTGCCGGCAGCAGCACCGGACTGTTCCTGGCAGCCAAGGGCGGGCACAACGGCGAGCACCACAACCATCGCGACGTGGGATCCGTGGTGGTGGCCGTGGACGGTGTGCCGCTGCTGGTGGATGCCGGTCAGCCCACATACACGGCCCAAACGTTTGGGCCCGACAGGTACAGCATCCGCGCCATGCAGAGTGCCTGGCACAGCGTCCCGGCACCCGCCGGGCAGGAGCAGGGCACCGGCAGGGAGTTTGCCGCGCACGTTGTCCACGTGCCGGCTGCCGGGAATCCCGTGCTGGGACTGGAACTGGGGGCCGCCTATGGGCTGGCCCCCGGGCAGTGGGTCCGCACCGCGGCCCTGGACCGTGACGCCCGGCAGGTACGGGTGACCGACACCTGGGACCTGGCTGCTGCACCGCAGGAAGGCGCGGCCGGGGACGGTACCTCCATCACCTACCTTGCTGCCGGAACCGTGCGGATCGGCACCGGCGCCCACGCCGGCACCGCAACAATATCGCCGGCAGGGATCCCCGTACCCGTCCCCGGAACCGCCGCAACGCCCGGCAACCCTGCCACCCGCGGCGCCGCCCTGCGCTGGGAGCCGGAATCCGCCGTCGTGCTGGTGGACGAATGGCAGCTCGACGACCCGCTCCTGGCCGGCGTCTGGGGTGCCAGGCTGACCCGCCTGCGCTTCAGGATGTCCGCCGACAACCGCGCCGCCGGCGCATTCACCCTCACCGTGGAGGCCACACCATGAGCACCCCGCCAGCATCCGTCCCCGCCGGGAAGTCCCTGTTTTCACTCCAGCGCAGGGAGCGCCTCATGGAGGAACTCCGGGCCCACGGTGCCATCACCGTCCGCGGGATCGCGGCCAAACTGGGTGTCAGCGAACTGACCATCCGGCGGGACGTGAACATCCTGGCGGACGAGGGCCTGGTGTCCCGGGTGCACGGCGGCGCCACCCTCCGCAGCCCACTGGACCGGTCGGCGGCGGCCAGGCCGGCGTCGAACAGCTACTCCATCGGCATGGTGGTGCCCTCGCTGGACTACTACTGGCCGCAGGTGATCAGCGGCGCCCGGGCCGAAGCCGAAGAGCAGAACCTGAGGATCCTGGTCCGCGGCTCCGCCTACGACGCCGCCGACAACCGCCGGCAGGTGCAGGCGCTGCTGGACACCCAGAACATCGACGGCCTGATCGTGGCACCGGACATGACCGGCGAACACGGCCGTGAGCTGCTCCGCTGGCTCAACACGCTGCCCATCCCCGTGGTCCTCGCCGAACGCCGGCCGCCCGCGGAGGTTCCGGCGCACCGCCTCGAGTGGGTGGCCACTGACCACTCGTTCGGAGCCGGCATGGCCGTGCGGCACCTGTGGCAGGAGGGGCACCGGCAGATCGGCTGCCTCACGGACTCCGCGAGTCCCACCAGCCCACACGTGGTGCGCGGCTGGCGGCAGGCCCTGGCCGCCATGAAGATCCCGCTGGAAGGCTCGGTCCATGAGGACTCGGCCACGCAGGGCCCGGGCGGCAGGGCGGAACACTTCGACCACGTCCTTGAACTCTGCCGTGTCACCGGAACCACCGCCATGCTGGTCCATTCGGACACCCAGGCGGTGGCGTTTGTGCAGCACTGCGTGGACCGCGGCCTGCAGGTTCCCGGGGACATGGCGGTGGTGGGCTACGACGACGAGGTGGCCTACCTCGCCGAACCCGCCATCTCCGCCGTTCGGCCGCCCAAGCAGTATGTGGGGAAAGTGGCGGTGCAGCTGATGGCCGCGCGGCTCGCAGAGGGAAGGCAGCGGCCCGTGCACCGGGTCGGCCTCAACCCCGACCTGATCCTGCGCGACTCCTCCGTGGGAGCGCCCCGCGTCCCCGCCGCCGGCCTGCTGCAGGAAACGCTGTGATGGCGGGGGCAACGCCGGCACGTCCCACGGCGCTGCTGCTCAGCGGGACCGGCCGCTACGCCGACCCGTGGCATCCCTTTGCGGAAACCTCCGCAGCGCTCGCGGACCTCCTCCGGGAGGCAGGGTTCGACGCCGTCCTGCCGCCGGACGTGGACGCCGCACTGGCTGCGTTGGCGGACCTGCCCGGCGCGGACCTGCCGGCCCTCCTCGCCATCAACGTGGGCCTGCCGCGGGACGGCGCACCCTCACCCGGGACGCCGCAGGCCGCTGCCGGGTTGTCCCGCTGGCTCCGGCTGGGCAGGCCCCTGCTGGCGTCCCATTCCAGCGCCACCAGTTTCACCGACCTGCCCGAATGGGAGGACGGGTTGGGCGGACGGTGGATCCGGGGTACGTCCATGCACCCCGACTACGGCCCGGCGGCCATCTCGGTCCGGCCGGAGTCCGGACCCGTGGTGGCGGGCATCCCGGACTTTGTGCTGCCCGATGAGAAATACAGCTACCTGCGCACCGCGCCGGGCATCACCGTGCACGCCACGCACGTCCACAACGGCCTGGACCATCCCACCGTGTGGTCGCTGGAGCGCCCTGGCGCAGGCAGCGGCGGCTCCGGCCGCACTGTGTACGACGCGCTGGGCCATGACGCCGCCTCCTACGCCTCACCCGAACACCGCAGGCTGCTGCGCCAGGCCATCGGCTGGCTCACCGCCGGCAGCCCGGACGGCGCGCAAGCCCCGGCCCCCGCATGACCCGGCTCCTGCCAACCTGTTTTTGACCAGGCGCCTGCCACCGATCAACCGCCCCTGCCACCGACCCGCCAGGACACCATGACCCATCGTGCCGCCCCGCCCGCCCTTGTCCTCCCGCCGCTGGACCGGAAACTGTCCCCGCTCACCGGCCTGACCCGCGACCATTGGTGCGCCTACGCGGACCATATGTTGCGGTCCGCCCACCGGTTCGCCACCCCCGACCACGCCAACCTCTACCTTCCCGGCGCCAGCAGCGCCTACGGCCCGCGCAGCGATTCGCTGGAGGCCTTCGCCCGCACCTTCCTGCTGGCGTCCTTCCGGCTGGCCGGTGACCCGGACGGAACCGGCTGGCTGGCCGACTGGTACGCAGCAGGCCTCGACGCCGGCACCAACCCGGCCAATCCGGACCGGTGGCCCACACCCGGCGAGCTGGGGCAGGCCAAGGTGGAGGCGGCGTCGTTGGCTGTTGGCCTGGCCCTGACCCGGGACGTGCTGTGGGACAAACTGCCGCAGCGGGTCCAGGAACAGCTGGTGGCCTGGTTCGAGACGGTAATCGGCGAGGAGTACCCGCCCATCAACTGGGTGTGGTTCCAGATTGTGGTGGAGATGTTCCTGGCCAGCGTGGGCGGCCGGTACTCCGACGCCGATATCGACGCCGGCCTGGCAACCCACGATGCCCTCTACCGCGGCCACGGCTGGTTTGCCGACGGCCCCGAACGCGCCTACGACCATTACGTGGGCTGGGCCTTCCACGTCTATCCGCAGCTGCTGCAGCTGATGGCGCCGCAGGACCCCCGGGTCCGGGCCCGGCGGGACCTCGACGGCGGCCGGCTGGCGGATTTCCTGGCCGACGCCATCCATCTGGTGGGCGGCAACGGGGCCCCGCTGATCCAGGGCCGCAGCCTGATCTACCGCTTCGCCGCCGCGGCGCCGTTCTGGTCCGGCCAGCTGCTGGGCCAGACGCGGCTGAGTCCCGGGGTGTCCCGGCGGGCGGCGTCCGGGATCCTGTCCTACTTCATGGAGCGGGACGCCCTCACCCCGGACGGGCTGCTCTCCATCGGCTGGCACGGCGAGTTCCCCGGCATGAAGCAGTCCTACTCCGGTTCCGGGTCGCCGTACTGGGCAGCGAAGGGCATGATGGGCCTGGCTTTGCCCGCGGATCACCCCGTGTGGACTGCCGTGGAGGAGCCCTTGCCGGTGGAGGCCGCGGACACCCGGCGGCTGATTGCCGCCCCCGGCTGGCAGGTAAACGGCACGGTGGCGGACGGCGTGGTGCGGGTCCGGAACCACGGCACCGACCACGCCAACCCCGGGAGCACGGTGGCGGATTCGCCGCTGTATGCCCGGCTTGGCTACTCCACCCACACCTTCCCGGACCTGGCACCGGAATCCCTGGACAACGCGGTGGTGCTGCAGTCCGGGTCCGGGCAGCTGACGCACCGGACCGGCTTTACCGTCCTGGCGCAGGCGGACCTTGATGGTGTCCTGCTGGGTGCGTCCCGGTTCACGGCGCACTGGATTTCCGTGGACCCCAACGCCGGCCCCGACCATGGCAGCGGCGCAGCGGGCGTGGCGGTCGCCGGGCCCCAGGCCACCGTGGTGTCGCTGACCCGCGGGGCGGTGGAGCTGCGGCTGGTGCGGCTCCGCGGGACGGCCGCCGCCGGGGCGGATTCCCGCCTGCGGATCGGCGGCTGGCCGGTGGACCAGGATGGAGCGGATTCCGTTTTGAGCAGGATCCTGGCCGCGCCTTGTGCCGGCGGGCCACTGGACGACGCCGGCACCTGGGTCCGGGAGGCCGCGCACCCCATGGGGGAGCGGCTCACCATCCCCTGGGTTGGTACCGCCGGCGCCGCCCGCGACGGTGACTATGCCGCCGTCGTGGGCCTGGACGGTGCCGGGCTGGAGCGGGAACTTGCCGGCGCGCGGTGGTCCGACGGCGGCAGCTTTGTGTTTGCCGACGGCACCGCCGTGGACCTCGCGGCGGTGTGGGCGCGGCTGGAATAGCGCCGCAGGTCCCTGGGTCTAACCGGCCAGGCAGGCAGGCGCACACAGCGGGGCCCGCGGCGGGATTGACACCCCGCCGCGGGCCCCTTTTTGCCGTGCGGTTACTTCCCGGCCGCGAAGTAGCTTACACAGGCCCCCTGGTTCCGGAAGCCCGGGTCCAGGTTGGTGGCCCAGCCGCCGTTTTTACAGGCGTCCTTGCCGGTCACAAACGCCACGGTGTATGCCCGCGTGGTGCCGTCCGGGGCGCTGACGGTGACTTCCGCCGTCGGGTTCCCGCTGCTTGCCTGGATCACCGTGACCCGGGCGTTGGTGTCCAGCGGGACTGCCGCCACCGTGGGAAAGGCTGCGGTGGCCGTGAGGACGCTGTACCCGGAGTCATCGGGATCGAACCCCGCCACGGACTGCTGGTCCACCAGCAGCCTGCCCAGGGTGGGCAGTCCGGCCGGAGCCGGCCGGGTGCCCCGGATGGCCACCTCGGCCACCTTGGTGTAGGAACCAGGGGTGGCCAGCACCACCCGGATGCCGCGCGTTGCCACCGGGCTGAAGGCCACGGTTGCCGGGGCTGCGGTGCTGAGCCCGGTGATGGTCCCGGCGGACGTGTCCTGCCATGCTCCGGCCGCGTCCTGGTACTGAACCTTCAGGCTTTGCGCGGCCTTTTCGGCTGACGTCACCGTCACCGAATCCACCGTGTACTCCCGGCCGAACCCATACGTGAGGCTGTCACCCGCACGGCCGGCGCTGACCCAGTTGGACCAGGCGGAGCCGGCATTGCCGTCGCAGGTATTGCGGGCCAGGTAGGACCCTTCCGTGAAACTGGCGGTGGCGGTGGTGGCGGGATCCGCCCGGCAGATGTTGTCCACGGTTTCGCTGGCCACCACGATCACCGTCAGTACGGCTGCCAGCGGCTGCTCCCCGGAAACCCCGGTGGCCGCAGTCCCGCGGACGGTGTACGTCCCGGGCACCTGCAGCGCGGCGGCGTCGAACGAATTCCAGTCCCACGTTGCCGTGAGCCGGTTCCGGGCCGGCCCGGCGCTGATCTGGCCCGGCACGCTGCCCGGTGCTGCCGCCTGGAGCGCGGCCAGGGTGGAGCCTGCCCCCACGGTGGCCGACACCGGATCGGTGGCGGCGTAGCGGCCCACCTCCACCGTCACGGTGGCGTCATTGAAGCCCGCGCCGTACAGGTCCGTCCCGGAACCCGTGACCGTCACGCGGCCCGCCCTGTCCCAGGCGGCAGGGTCAATCTGCTGCCACTGCACCGCAATCGGCCGGCCCGCACCGTTGCCGTACAGGGGGATGACGGTCGCCGGCAGTTCCGGGGCCACCCCCACCGGCGTGCTGAGGTCCACCTTGGTGGTGCCCAGCAGCTGCAGGTCTTCGAGGTCGGTGAAGCCCCACACCTGGTGCGGGTTGGCGGTGGCCGTGGCGGTGGTTCCGGTGGACGAGCCCAGGGAAACCGCGGTCCCGGCCGTCGTCTGGCTGCCCGCCACCTGCAGGGCACTGGCCGCGGCAGCGTTGACCAGCGACCACTTCCGGCCGTTCTCCGTGCTGAGGATCCACTGCGCCGCGGGCGTGGCCTTTGCCTGTTCCAGTGTCATTCCGGACAGGGTGGCGGTACCGGCCTGGCTGCCGTTGAGCACGCCGCCGGTTCCGGCCAGGACCCGGCCGTCCTTGTTGGTCAGCACCCAGCGCCGGTTGTGGGCGTACTCATCGTCGCTGCGGACGGCGTTGAAGGTCCACACCTGCGGGGCCACCGCAGCCATGCTGGACCCCGGGTCCTGGATGGCGGCGGAGCCGTCGGCGCGGGCCGTCAGGTCCTTGCCGCTGGCGTCACCGGTGAGGTGGTAGCTGTGGCCGTCCTGCACCGGTGCGGCGTCGGCGGCAACGCCGCTGACGCCGTCGACGACGAACGTCACCACCGAAGCGGCCGGCACCTCCAGCGTGGCGGACTTCGCCGCGGCATCAACGGCGACGGGGGCGCCCTTGACCAGCGCGTTCCGCTCGATGTCCTCAAGGGGGGATTTGGTGGTGATCACCGGGGTCACGGTAGCGCCGGGGGCGATGGAACCGAAGCGGCTCAGGTCCAGGGTGACCTTCTCCGGCGTCGCGGTGTCGTTGAAGTGCACCAGCGTGGCGCCTTTGCCGTCCGCCTTCAGGGCGCTCGCGGTTTTGGCGTTGTCGTTCTGGATCAGGAAATCGCCCGGCCGGATGTAATGCGTGAAGTTCCGGGTGGTGTTGTACTTCTGGTTGGTCAGCACCTTGCACTTGGCGGCTTCGGCACTGGCTCCGTCGTTGATCCGCCGGTTGGAGGACCCTTCACGGCCGGCGTAGTTGCAGTCGAAGTCCACGTAGATGGAGCCCCAGCCGCCGTCGCCCTTTTCCTGCTTGTAGGTGTCCTCCACGGGCTGCCAAAACACCCAGGCGTCCGGCTCCAGCTCACGCAGGTCATCCACCATGCGCCCGGCGATGCCCAGCCCGTTCGCGATGTTGGACCGGTCCCAGCCCCCGGTGGAGTCGCCGAGTGCGGGGTTGCCGCGCCAGGAGCCGCCCACTTCGCTCATCCACAGCGGCTTGTCCGCAGACTTGGCCAGGTCCCGGACCCGGCGGCGGTCGCCGGTGCCGTAAGTGTGGACGTTCAGCTGCGCCACGGCGTCCTTGGCGGCCTGGCTGTAGCCGTTCCAGTTGGTCATGAACTTGCCCGGATCCGTCTCGTCCATCCCGGAGATGACGGCCCCGGTGGTGGTGCCGGCCTTGGCCAGTTCGGCGGCCAGCAGCCGGGTGACGCGGTCCTGCGCCGCAGGATAAATCAGGGCACCTTCCTGCTTCTGCGTGTAGCTGGTGGGGGGTTTGCCCGTGGCAGCGTCGATGTCGGTGCCCCAATAGCCGGAGTTGGGCTCGTTGAACGGGTCGATGGTGTTCACCGTGATGCCGCTGCCCTCCTCCAGCAATTGCACGGCATGCTTCATGTACGCGGCGAACTTGGCCTCCGCCTGGGGCAGCAGGTTTTCGCCCTTGGCGGGGGTGGGCTGGCCCGAGACGTAGCCGCTTTTGGTCATGAACCAGGGCGGGGAGTTGCTGAAGGCTTCCCAGTGGGTGATCTGCTGTTCCGCGGCGAGCTTCTCCACCCACCAGCGCTGGTTGGCGTCCGCGTCCGGGTTGTAGGACGCGGGATCATCCGGGTTCCACTGCTCCAGGAAGGCCAGCTTGTTGGCCTGCGCTTTGTCCACCGTGCCGTCAGGGTTGTACAGGTTGGACGGAGCGGTGCCGGCGGGCACTTCCGTTTTCGGCTGCCACCAGCCTTCCACCGCGCTGCCGTCGTTGAGGTAGTTCTTTACGTCGGAGGCGTTGCCGCCGCCCACGTTGTAGCGGGCGATGTTGAGGTTCAGGCCTTCCTGCCCAAAGACCTTCTGGTACAGCTCTTCGCGGAGTTCGGGGGAGTAGCCGGCCGTCGCGTTGGCGAACCAGACCAGGCTGGTGCCCCAGCCCTCGAACGCGGCTCCGCGGCTTGCCGGGTTGGGCGTGATGGTCACCGGAGTGGGCGGGTCTGCAGCGCCGGCGGGTGCCACGGGGAGCAACGCCAGCCCGGCCACCGCCGTCACCGCGGCAGCGAGCGCGGCCACCGGCTTCCTGGCCCGTCGGGTTCTTCGTGCGGAAAACGTCATTGTTGTACCTCGCAGTCATGGGGGTGCGGAGCTGTTGCCGGTCCCGCAGCCGGGAAGTCCGGGCACAGCGAGACTATGGGCGGGGTCGGAACGGAACAAGGCATCCGAACAAGTTCGGTCGCACTCGGTCACGGGTGTTCAGGACGTGTTCGACGGCGGTACCGGCCGTGGGCAGGCCGTCCCGGCCGCCGGCGAAACTTCGACTTCGCGTCCTGCAGGACAACCCGTGCCGTGCCCGATGGCCGCGGGACGCCTGAAACATGCGTGCGGCGAACCGAAACGATCATTTAACACACCGGAAACCCACCCGGAGATGCCAGCTTTACTCTGGAAACAGACGGCGAAAGCTGCCCTCCGCTGGACGCGGTTCTGATTCCGCGCCCCTTCTGCCGGAGCGGCATTCACGGGCGATTTCCGTTCTCTCCTCGCATCACGAAAGGGGTTTCCCATGGATTCGGGAAATGTCGCTTGGATTTTGGCCAGCTCAGCGCTGGTCTGCATGATGATCCCCGCCCTTGCCCTGTTCTACGGGGGCATGGTGGGCTCACGCCGCATTCTGAACATGATGATGATGTGCTTCGGCGGCGCCAGCCTGGTGGCTGTGCTGTGGGCACTCTTTGGCTACTCACTGGCCTTCGGCAACTCAGTGGGCGGACTGGGGCTGATCGGCGACATCACCGAATTCCCCGGTCTGGGACAGCTGCTCGCCGCGGATGACGAGGCGTCCATCCCGGTAGCACTGTTCGCAGCTTTCCAGCTCTTCTTTGCCTGCGTCACCACCGCACTGGTGGCGGGCGCAGCGGCGGGCCGGATGAAGTTCGGCGCCTGGATGCTGTTTGCCGGCATCTGGGCCACCATTGTCTACTTCCCGATCGCCCACTGGGTGTTTGCGTTCTCCTCTGCGGACGGCAGCGTCACCGGCGGCTGGATTGCCAGCGGCATCAAGGCAATCGACTTCGCCGGCGGCACGGCTGTGCACATGAACGCAGGCGCCGCGGCCCTGGCCCTGGCCCTGGTCCTGGGCAGGAGCTCGGGCTGGCCCAAGATGGAACACACCAAGCCGCACAGCCGGCCGCTGGTGCTGATCGGTGCCGGCCTGCTGTGGGTGGGATGGTTCGGCTTCAACGCCGGCTCCGCCCTGTCCGCAGGCCAGTCGGCGTCGGTGGTTTTCCTTAACACCGCAGTTGCTGCCTCGGCCGGCCTCCTGGCGTGGGCCCTGGTGGAACGGATCCGCCACGGCGCGGCCACCAGCATGGGCGCCGCGTCCGGCCTCATCTCCGCGCTGGTCGCCATCACGCCTGCCTGTGGCGCCGTCAGCCCGCTGGGCGCGGTGGCCATCGGCCTGATCGCCGGTGCGGTTTGCTCGCTGGCGATCGAACTGAAGTTCCGGCTCGGCTACGACGACTCACTCGACGTAGTGGGCGTCCACCTGGTGGGCGGCATCCTGGGCACCCTGCTGATTGGGCTCTTCGCCACGGACGCAGCCCCGAACGCCGTCAACGGGCTCTTCTACGGCGGCGGCTTCGAGCTCCTCGGAACCCAGGCCCTGGCCACGGTCACGGTGCTGGCCTACTCGTTCGGCATCACCTGGCTCCTGGCCAAGATCCTGGACCGGACCATTGGCCTGCGCATCAAGCCCGAGGATGAAATGCGCGGCATCGACCTCGCGGCCCACTCGGAGCTTGCCTACCTCACCGATGAAGACCCGGTGGAGCTGGGGTCCCCCCAGCGCAGCTAGACCATTCCGGACGGTGCCAATGCGCCGTCCGGAAGACGAGCCAGGCAGAGGGCCGGGCCCT
Source organism: Pseudarthrobacter sp. MEB009 (assembly GCF_030208875.1). Lineage (NCBI taxonomy): Bacteria > Bacillati > Actinomycetota > Actinomycetes > Micrococcales > Micrococcaceae > Pseudarthrobacter > Pseudarthrobacter sp. MEB009. Next base: position 84,867 of record NZ_JARVTC010000006.1, on the reverse strand, counting down.
GGGACGTACCAGCGGGGGGCGCTGGGCGGCCGTTCCAGGAGCCGGTCCTCTGCCTTCGTTTTGCCGTCTGTCTCAGCCGGCGGTGCAGACCAGGACGCCGTCCCGGACCTCCACCACGGCCGCGCGGACGTGGCTGAGCCTGGTTTTGGGGTCCGGTGCCATGGTGTCAATGTCTTCGCCGCCCCAGTGGGGATGCGTGAAGTAGACCACCAGTGCCTGGTCCGGGCCGCCGTCGGACGACAGGGGAACCACGTCCGCATGCCGGCCCACCACGGCCCGGCCGGCCACGGACTCGGGGGCGGCAAGGATCAGTCCGTCGCCCTCCTTCTGCCGCAGCCAGCCGCCTGCCGCGTCCTCCGACCGGTACACCGCCTGGCCGCGCCACTCGTCCACCACCATCCAGTACCAGCCACCGAGCCGGAATACCTTGGGACCCTCGTGCGGGCGGCCCGGAAGCGTGATGCCTTCGACCGCCCACGACGACGGGTCGTGCGGCGCGTCGCTGACCGCGCTGTAGGTGTTGGACCCGCGGGCCTCGTCCTTGTACCAAAGGCGGTAGCGGCCGTCCCCGCACAAGGCCACGGCGGCGTCGATCACCCGGGGCGAGTCGAGGTCCACCTGGCCCAGGTATTCCCAGTCGGTGAGGTTCCGGCTGGCCAGCTGCACAATCCCGGCCCCACCTGTCCAGTCAGTGCGGACACCGCCCAGCACCGTCAGGTACATGAACCACTGGTCGCCCAGGCGGACGACGTCGGGCGCCCACAGCGTTGCCGGCAGTTCCGTTCCGGGCGGCACCAGGCCGGCCACGGTGCCCTGGTAGGTCCAGCTGGCTCCGCCGTCAGCGGACCGGGCGACGCCGATGCCCGTCCCGTGCACCCATTCCACGCCGGTCAGCCCGTCCTGGGTGGCCCTGCGCTGGGTGTAGAAAAGCACCCAGTCCCCGGTGCGGTGGTCCCGGACCAGGACGGGATCCGTTGGCCCGTCCCAGACGGGGTCCCGGTAGGGGGTTGCGAAGGCGTCCGGCCGCAGCGGAATCACGGCGGGGACGGCATTGGCCTGCTCCTGTGGCACATCTTCTCCAACGTTGTACTTACTTCGTTGGCTTCAGCTTAGGGGGTATTTCCGACGCGCAAAAGCATCCGCGCGGCGCAGATTCCCTGGCGCGGCACTTATCCGGGGTGCGTCACGGAATCTGCGCGTCGACAGGAGGTTTGCGTGTCGCCAATGGACGCCGCCACGGGTGCCCTACTCCCGGAACAGCCCGGCGAGGTCCTCGGCCGTGATGGCACCGCCGGACAGGGCGTCGCCCTCCATCACATCCGCGAAGAGCTGGGACTTGCGCGCCTTCAGGGCCATGACCTTCTCCTCGATCGTGTCCTTGGCCACCAGCCGGTACACCATCACGTTCCGGGCCTGCCCGATCCGGTGCGTCCGGTCCACCGCCTGCGCCTCCGACGCAGGGTTCCACCACGGATCCAGGAGGAACACGTAGTCGGCCTCCGTCAGGTTCAGGCCGAAGCCGCCGGCCTTGAGGCTGATCAGGAAGACCGGGGCGCTGCCGTTTTTGAACTCGTTGACGACGTCGGCACGGTTGCGGGTGCCGCCGTCGAGGTAGCAGTACTCGATGTTCTCCTCGTCAAGGCGCTCGCGGACCTTCCCCAGGAAGCCGGTGAACTGGCTGAAGATCAAGGCGCGGTGCCCCTCGGCCACCAGGTCCTCGAGCTGTTCAAAAAGCACGTCGAGCTTGCTGGACCGGACCGCGGACAATGACGGGTCAACCAGCGAAACGTCCAGGCTGAGCTGCCGCAGCAGGGTCAGCGACTGGAAGATGGTGAACCGGTTTTTGTTGACGTCCTCAATCAGGCCCAGGATCTTCTGCCGCTCCCGCTGCAGGTGCGTCTGGTACACCTTCTGGTGCCGCGGATTGAGCACCACTTCGAGGATCTGCTCCTGCTTGGGCGGCAGGTCCTTGATTACCTGGTCCTTGGTGCGGCGCATCATCAGGGGACGCACCCGCCGCCGGAGCTTGTCCAGCTGGCCCTTGTCGGCGTTTTTCTCCACCGGCTTCTGGTAGTTTTCGGCAAACCGCTTGGGACTGGCGAACAGCCCGGGCGCCACGATGGACGTCAGCGCCCAGAACTCCATCAGGTTGTTCTCCAGCGGCGTTCCGGTGATGGCCAGCTTGAAGGGGACCGGCAGCTTCCGGGCGCACTGGTACGCCTTGGACTGGTGGTTCTTCACAAACTGGGCCTCATCCAGCACCAGCCCGGACCAGGCGTGGGACGCGTACGCCTCGTAGTCGATCCGGAACAGCGCGTACGACGTGATCACCAGGTCGGCTCCCGCCATCGCCGCCGCCGGCTGCCGGCCGCTCTTCGCGAACGTCTCGCTGACCGTGTGGACCTTCAGCCCCGGACCGAAGCGGGCAGCCTCCGCCGCCCAGTTGCCCACCACGCTGGTGGGGGCCACCACCAGGAAGGGGGCGCCGCCGTCGGGACCTGTTGGTTGAGCGTCAACGCTGCCGGGTACGACGGCGGCAGCGGTTCCGTCAGTGCCGGCGGACTGGGCGGCCAGGTCCTTTGCCGCGCACATCAGGGCCAGTGCCTGCACGGTTTTACCCAGGCCCATGTCGTCGGCCAGGACACCGCCGAGGCTGTGCCGGTACAGGAACGTCAGCCAGTTGAAGCCTTCCAGCTGGTACGGCCGGAGGTCCGCGTCCAGGCTGGCCGGCAGCGGCAGGCCCTCGATGCCGCCTTCCAGCAGGCCGCCCACCGCCGCGCGCCAGGACGCCGCCTGCTCGTCCACGATTCCCAGCTGCGCCAGTTCATCCCACAGGCCGGCCTGGAACCGGCTGATCTGCAGCGGCGCATCCTTGTAGTCCTGCAGTTCGCGGGCTTCGTCGATCAGGGCGCGCAGCTGGTGCAGCTCCGGCAGGTCCAGGGAGAAGTACGCGCCGCTGGGCAGGAGCATCCTGGTCTGCCCGGAAGCGAGCGCCGAGAACACCGCGGCGAAGGAGACCGGCTGGCCTTCGAGCGAAATCTGGATGCCCAGGTCGAACCAGTCGCGCTGTTCCGTGGCCTTGGTGGAGATCGACACAACGGGGGCTTCCTCGGCCTCCCGGTAATCGGCGATGTCACCGGCGGTGTCCACATCAACGTCCGGCGCCTCCCGGAGCCGGGGCAGCACGTCCTCGGTGAACGCCAGCGTGTCCAGGCCCTTGAGTTCCACGGACGCTGCCAGCCGGGGCGTGCCCCAGCCGCCGGTGGCTGACTCGCCCAGCGCCGGAACCGCCTCCCAGGGCTGCCCGATGCCGTCGAGGATCCGCGCTTCGGCGGTGTCATCGCGGTAGCCGTGATCGCCCGGATGGCGCCACAACGGCTGGGCCGTAACCAGCTTCCCGGCCTTGTAATGCCACTCCCAATGCAGCCGCACCCGGTGGTCGGCGCCATAGTTCGCCAGCAGCGAGAGGGTGGGAACAGCCAGGGTGGGCAGCTCCACGGACTCGTCCCGCGCCGTCACCCGTGCCGTCTGCTTCAGCTTCGGGTAGAAACCGGTGAGGAACCGCGACTCGTCCTTGGCCGGGATCCGCAGCGCGCTGCCGGCCGTCACAAACGCCAGAAGTTCCTCGCTCAACCCGTTTTCCAGGGGCGCCAGGGTAATTACGGTGTCCGTGGCCGGCCCCTCGGTCACTCCGGGCAGCGTCTCCGGGACAGTGCCGTCCGCCGTGGTGGTGAAAAAGAGGCCATGCGCCGGCCGGCCCAGGGTGCCCACAGCGGCCGGGTCCACCTCGCCGCCGTCAACGCTGATGGTGGGCGAGAGCTCCAGGCCGCCGTCCGGCGGTGTGCCTTCCGCCGGGGCGGGTGTACCGAAACGGCCCAGGTTAAGCCCGACGGCGGCGGGGGACTCCGCGATCCGGACCGGTTCGGTGCCGCGCGAATGGACCAGGGCCAGGCCGATCTTGCGGGCGTCGGCCAGCAGGCTCCACAGGTTCCGGCCCGCGTAGGAGTTCAGCCCCAGCCACAGCCCGGAGGAGTTGTGCATCCGGCTGGCGGATGCCGAGTGCGCGGCCAGGAACTCCTGCATCCATTCGACGTGCGCCTCGTTGCATTCGCGCCGGAAGTTCAGGTAGCTGAGCGTGTTCCAGGAAACGTCGCCACGGATCCATTTGCCCTTGGACCCCATGATGACCGGCCGGGCCTTGAGCTGCCGGACACCGCGGACCGGATCCCGGCGCCCTGTGTAGGAGAAGTGCGGCGCGGGTTCCTCGATCTCGAACTGCAGGGCCAGCGGGACGCCCGTGCCGGCGGGGGCCGTCCCGGTGCGGGAGATCAGCGGGCTGAGGGCTTCCTCCCAATCAGTCAGGGCCACGGCCGCCGGATCCCGCGCTACCTGCGTGGCGGTGGCAGGGGAGAGCAGCTGGACCCGGATCGCCGGGCTGTCCTCGGCGGCGAAAAGCAGGGCGGCCACATGCTTGCAGTCCTTGCGGACCGGGCAGCTGCAGACACCAACGGTGCAGCTCCAGCCGCCGGCCTTCCGGACCAGTTTGGCGGTGGTGGAATACGGCACCTCTGCGCCGCCGCGGACCTTGCCGAGCATCAGCCCGGTGCCGGCGTCGAACGACATCCCCGAGACGCGGCTGCCCATGGCATAGGCGAGCCCGGCCGCGAGGGAGCGGTCGTTGATGGCGGGGGTCTGTATTGCCAGGGCCGCACTCTCGTCCGGTTGGGATGGCATGGTGCGCGCTACTTTCAGCAGGCCACGGCGGGGCCGGGTCCGGTGGTTGGTGATCTGATCCATCTTAGTTCGCCGGGCGGCACCGGTGCGCACGGGCCGGGTGCCAGGTCCCGCCCAAACTTCGCCTGACGTTCATGTGCCCCGCAACGCCACGGCTCCCTGGCCCCCGTAGCGTGACAAATATCCGAGCACCACCACCACCGCCAGCAGTGAGGATCGCCATGATCACCAGCCAGCAGCCCGTTGTCCTGACCAGCAGCAGCATCGAAGCCGGCGACGAGGAGACCGTCGAAGCCAACGTGGGCCTGGTGGATGCCATGCATGAGGCGCTCCTCCACACCGCCGAGATGTCACCCGTGGCGGTCCGCAGCTACTACGTGGACTTCTACCTGACGCAGGCGCTTGAGGGCGGCTTCGCGCAGTACGTCTTTATGGCGATCGACCGGGAGGACACCGACACGCTGATCCGCGAAGGCATGGCCGGCATGGGCGCCACCGCCCACCTGGCGCTGTTCAACCGAACAGCCGGTTTCTTCGACAACCTCTCCGGCACTGACCGCGAGCATTACCTGGATGGCGGGACTGAGGACTCCGATCTGACGCCCGACGCCGTCCTCCGGATGGAAGAGCTCGACGGCGAGTTCGAGGAGCTGCTGGAACACGAAAACATCACCGCCCTGAACGCGGCCTGGCTGCGCAGCCAGGCCGACCTTCTTGTCCTGGCCGACGACGAGGTGGACGCCCACATCGACCGCCTCGTGGCGCTTGTGCCGGACCTGGCCGAACGCCAGGCACAGGCCGACGCCGACGAGCTGGCTGACGCTCCGGACTTCGAAGTGATCATCCGGGAACTGTGCGAGGTGGCAGGGTTTGCGCTCATAAAGATCACCATGGGCGACCCGAACTACCTGCACCACGGGATCAAGACGCTGGCCTGGCACTTCAGCACCGACCACGGCGACTTCCTGATGGTCGAGGAGGACGACGAGGCGTTCATGATCAATCCCGAAACCCAGGAGATCGTGGCGGCCGTGGAGTTCGCCGAGGCCGACATGGTGGACGCGTAGCCAACCGGCTGCTCCCTGAAGGGACCGCCGGGCCGCCTTTTCCGGGGCGGCCCGGCAGTCCTGCCTAAGCCAGCTGCACCCGGCTGACGGTCACGCCACACTCAAACACCAGCCGGAACCCTGCCGCGCCGACGGCTGGTCCCTGCCCCAGCGGAATCCGCAGGACACCAGTGAACGCGGCGTCCACGTGACCGGTTCCCGCGGTGTTCCACGTACCTGCGGGGCCGGGAACCTGGACCCGCACGGTGGCCCGGGCTGCCGGGCCGGACGGGGTGCAGGACACCACGTCCAGCAGCACGGATTGCGCCCCGGCGGCAGCCTGGCCGGCAGCCGCTTCGGTCGAAAAAACCCGGTAAACGGACCAGGCCGGCTGCCCGCATCCTGCGGGAGCGATTGCGGTGCCGGCCAGCGGCGTCTCCGGGACCAGGGCCAGGTTCCCGCAGGCGTCGAAGGTCTCCGCCCGGAACCACGCGCCGCGGCTGCGGCCCGGCGTGGGGCTGCCGGCCACCTCAAGCGTTACCGCCAGCGGCAGGTCCGCAGCGGAGGCGCCGGCCAGGAGCAGGTAGCTGCCCGGCTCCACCACCAGGCGCCCGGCAGCCACGTTGAAGGTGGCCAGGCGTTCCAGGGGAACCCGGATAACGGCCGTGGCGGAGCCGCCCGCGGGAATGTCCACCCGCTCATGGCCCACCAGGAGCCGGCGCGGGAACCCGGACGGGTGGCCCGGCGCCGAGGCGTACACCTGGACCAGTTCCTGCGCCGGCCGCAGACCGGCGTTATGGACCTCGATGGTGAGCTCCGCGGTGTCGGCGCGGTCCGGGGTCCCGCCGGACAGTTCCCGCAGGGCAACGGAGCCGTACCGCACCTCGCCGTAGGTCAGGCCGTGACCCAGCGGATAGAGGGGCTCGGCGCTGCTGTAGAGGTAGGTGGACTGCGAGGTGATGATGTCGTAATCCAGGATGTCCGGCAGGTCCTCGTCGCGGCCGAACCAGGTCTGCGGCAGCCGGCCGGTGGGCCCGGAGTCCCCGCTGAGGATCTCCGCCACACCGTGGCCCAGTTCCTGGCCGCCATGCGAGGTCCAGGCGACGGCGGGGGTGTCGGCCAGCCCGCCCAGCGCGTAGGGGTAGGAGGACACGATGACCAGGACGGTGCGCGGATTTGCCTCGCGGACAATCCGGATGAGCTCCTGGTCGGCCAGCGGAAGGTCCAGCGACGTGCGGTCCAGCGTTTCCCGGCCACCCAGGTGGGGATCGTTGCCCACCACCACAATGGCCGTGTGGGCCTGGGCCGCCGCGCTCCGGGCAGCTTCGTGCCCGGAGCTGAGGACGCGGAGAACAAAGGAATCGGCCAGGCCGTAGTCCGGGACCAGCGCCGCGCTGCCCGTACCTGCCTCGATCCGCAGCCATTTTCCGCTCCCCACATGCTGCAGGGCAGCTGTGCCGTCGGCGGCGTAGGCGGCCCGGAACGTCTCCTGGACCACCCAGCCGCCCACCCGGTCCGCCGCTGCCCGAAGGTAGCCGTCCCCGGTATCCGTGACGAATTTTCCGGTCTGCACCAGCCGCAGCGTCAGTTCGCCCGAGCCCCAGTCCTTCAGGTCGAACGAATGCTCCGGACCGGGCGCCCCGGCACGGGCGGTAAGCACCGCCCCGCCGCTGCCGCCCAGGTAGCCTCCGGTCCGCACGCACCGGAAGGCAACAACGTCGGTCCCCTCCTCAGCGGTAACGGAACCGGGATAGCGGTGGCCCAGGCCTTCGGCGATGCTGACAGCATCCTGCAACGTTCCGCTGTACCAGTCGCTGAGGACCCGCGAACCCAGCGCGCCGATCACCGCGATGGACCCGGCCGGGTCACCCAGCGGCAGCAGCCGGTCCGCTGATCCGGCCGCGGGTTCATTGCGAAGCACCACCACCGCCTTCGCGGCGGCCTCCCTGGCCAGGGCAACATGGGCCGGTGTGCCAATGGCCTCGGGCCCGATCGAAGCATACGGATCGCGTTCCGGCGCGAACTCGCCGGTCCTGGCCCGGAGGGTGAGGAGTCGCAGCAGCGCGGCGTCCACGGCCGCTTCATCGATCAGACCCTTCGCCAGGGCCCCGTTGAGGTACGCGATGGAGGGGCCGGGGTTGTCACCGTCGTCAGTAAAGCTGTCGACGCCGGCGTGGAGGGCTGCGGCGTACGCGGCAGGGCCGTCGTCGAAATACTTTTCCGCCCGGAACAGCGAACCGGGCGCGCCGGCGTCTGTCACCACGGTGATCCCTTCCCCGTTGCGCCACTGCCTCAGGTGCTCCCGGACCAGGTCGGACACGTGCGCAGGCCGGCCGTTGACCAGGTTGTAGGAGAGCATCACGGCACCGGCCACCCCATCCTCGATGGGGCCGCGATAGGCGGGCAGCTCGTACTCGTGGAGCACCCGGGGGCTGAGGTTGCTGGAGGTGACGTTCCGGTCCCGCTCATTGTTGTAGCCCAGGAAATGCTTCAGCGTGGGCACCGTGAGCCACATGTGGGGGTCCCGGCCCTTCATGCCGCGGCAGAATGCCCCGGCCAGCTCCGCCGTGAGGTGCGGGTCCTCGGAAAAGCCTTCCTCGTTCCGGCCCCACAGCGGGTGGCGAAGGGGGTTCACCACCGGCGCCCAGGCGTTCAGGCTGACTGACGGATCAGTGGCTTTTTTGCCGCGCAGTTCGTGGCCGGTGGCCTCGCCCAGGCGCTCGATCAGGTCCGGGTCCCAGGTAGCCGCCATGCCCACCGGCTGCGGAAAAACGGTGGCCGGTCCCAGCCACGCAACACCGTGGGCGGCCTCGGCTCCGGTGTGGAACGGCGCCAGGCCAAGGCTGTCAACGGCAGGCGAATGCTGGTGCAGCATCGCCACCTTCTGCGCCAGTGTCAGCGCCGCCAGGATGGCAGCCGGTGACCCGGCGGCCGCAGCCTCCACCGTCGGCTCTGGCCCCTGCGGTGGGGTGGGCGCCGGAACGTTGATGTCCACGGCGGGGGAGGCGGCTTGCTGGTGGGGCACTGGAATCCTATCGGCTGGTTATCGAATCGCTTATACAAAATCCGGCAAAATCCAGTGTTGCACTGGTGCTTGTGAGTCGCAACACATTTATCCCTTGCCGCGAAGGTGGGTGGTGGCCTACGCTAAACGCAGTCGAATCGATTCGATGAATCGCTTGAAGCTTTGTCTAAATGACTTCCACGAAGGAGTGCTGGTTATGCGCAGTTCCCATGTTGATCCCGCAACGGGCCACCCACGAAAAACAGCCGGTCAGTTGCTCGGTGAGGCTGCATCCCCTGCTGTAAACCGCCGGTCATTCCTGGGGATCCTCAGCGGCGCAGTGTTCCTGGCTGCGGCCCCCGCGGCGCTCACCGCGTGCTCCGGCACCGCCGCACCGCAGGCCACCTCCTCCGGCAGCCTGGCTGAAACCGTGGCCAAGCTGGTCCCGGCCTACAAGCCGCTGGAGCTGCTGAAACCGGACATCGCCTCCGTGAACGGGTCCACCCCCGGCTTCACCAGCGTCCCGGCGTCGCTGGTGAAGTCCGTGGCCAAAACCCCGGGCAGCGGCGGAACCTACACCGCCATGACCCCCGCCTGGTGGGCCGTGCCGCCGGCGCTTCCGGAGAACGGCTACTACAAGGCGGTCAATGAGAAGCTCGGCGCCACCGTCAACTTCCAGGTGAACGACGGCAACGCCTACGCGGACAAGGTGCAGACCGTCCTGGCTTCGCCCAAGGACGTGCCGGACTGGATGGTTATCCCGGCCTGGAACCTGCCGCCCCGCTTCGGCCAGGCCGCCGCCGGCGTTTTCCAGGACCTGTCGCAGTTCCTGGCCGGCGACAAGGTCAACAAGTACCCCAACCTCGCCAACATCCCCACCGCGGCCTGGAAGATGGGGTGCTTCGAAGGTGGCCTCTACGGCCTGCCGTACCCCGGCGCGCTCATCTCCGATGCCCTCTTCTACCGCGCGGACCTCTTCAAGCAGCTCGGTGTGGAACCGCCCAAGTCGGCCGACGACTTCCGCAAGGTGGCCAAGGAACTCACCGACGAATCCAAGAACCGCTGGGGCTCCGAGGACGTCTGGACCGGTGCCCAGATCATGCACGGTGTGGTCCCCAAGTGGAAAAAAGTGGGCGGCACGCTGCAGAACAAGTTCGAAACGGACGAGTACCGGGCGGCCCTCGAGTGGACCGCCAAGCTGTTCGCGGACGGCTCCGTCCACCCGGACGCCGTGGCAGGCAACGCCCAGCAGGCCAAGCAGCGTTTCGAATCCGGTGCCACCCTGATGGCATCCGACGGCATGGGCGGCTGGCACGAGGCCCTGGCCCGGGTCCTGCCCACCAACCCGTCCTTCGACCAGCAGCCCATGGACTACTTCGCCCCGGACGGCGGCAAGCCCACGCTGTTCCGCGCGCAGCCGGCCGCAATCTTCAGCTTCATCAAAAAGGCGGACGCCGCAAAGGTGGAGGAGATGCTGGCCCTGGCCAACTTCATGGCCGCCCCGTTCGGCACCGAGGAACACGTCCTGATCAACAACGGCGTGGAAGGGGTGCACTTCACCCGCGACGCCCAGGGCGTGCCCAAGGCCACCGACAAAGGCAGCACCGAGGTCACCAGCACCTACGCGTTCCTGGTCAGCCCCCCGGTGGTCAACTCCATGGTCCAGTACCCCGGGCTGGTGCAGGCACAGTCCGGCTGGGAAGCCCGGCAGGCCCCGAACGTGGTGGAGGATGTCTTCTTCGGCGTCCAGATCCAGGAGCCGGCCAAGTACGGTTCCCTCGGCAAGCCGTTCGATGACCTGGCCAAGGACATCATCCGTGGCCGCAAAACCATGAAGGACCTGGACAGCGAACTCGCTTCCTGGAAGAGCAAGGGTGGCGACGAACTCCGCGACTTCTACGCCGGATTCCTGGCATAGCCGTGGCACGCACGGGCACAGGGACGGAAAGCGGCGCAGCAGCCACCCCGGCGCAGGAGGCGGGCCTGCGTCCGGCGGCGGCCGGGACAGCAGCCGCCGGGGAGCGGCCGACGGCGACGCCACCGGCCGTGCCGGGCCGCGGCAGCGGGCGGGCCGGGGGAGCCGTGGCCGGGACAGCAGCCGCCGGATCCCCCGGCGCGGGCGCCAAGGGAACAGGCACCAACAAAACGGGTCCTACAAAAACGGGCCCTACAAAAACAGGCCCCGCAAAAACAGGCGACGGGACCAGGCCGAGGGCCAACTTGCGGCTGCGGTTCAAACGGGACCGCTCCCTGGTGCTGATGGCACTGCCCGCGGTGCTTCTGCTGGCGGTCTTCGCCTACCTGCCCATGCTGGGCAACGTGGTGGCGTTCCAGGATTACTCCCCGTACGTGGGCATCCCGGACAGCCCCTGGGTGGGACTGGAAAACTTCACCCGAGTCCTGGCCGACGCCGACTTCTGGCACGCCGTCCGGAACACCCTGGTGATAACGGCCTTCCAGCTGGTGTTCTTTTTCCCCATCCCCATTGCCCTGGCCATGCTGCTGAACTCCCTGGTCAACCCGCGCCTGCGGTCAGTGATCCAGGCCGTGGTGTACCTGCCGCACTTCTTCTCCTGGGTCCTGGTGGTGTCCGTTTTCCAGCAGATCTTCGGCGGCGCCGGGCTGCTTAACCAGTCCCTGCGAGCCAACGGCTGGCAGGCGGTGGACATCATGACCAACCCGGACACGTTCCTGTTCCTATTGACCTCCCAGGCTGTCTGGAAGGACGCCGGCTGGGGCATCATCGTGTTCCTGGCGGCCCTGAGTGCCATCGACCCGGCCCAGTACGAGGCCGCTGCCGTGGATGGCGCCGGCCGGTGGAAGCGGATGTGGCACGTCACCCTGCCGGGCCTGCGCAGCGTCATTGTGCTGCTGCTGATCCTGCGCCTCGGTGATTCCCTGACCGTGGGGTTCGAACAGATGATCCTGCAACGCGATGCCGTAGGCGCAGGGGCGTCCGAGGTCCTGGACACGTTTGTCTATTACACCGGCGTGCAGAACGGCGACTGGAGCTACGCGGCCGCTGCCGGGCTGATCAAGGGCCTGGTGAGCCTGGCCCTGATCCTGACAGCCAACAAAATTGCCCACATCTTCGGTGAGAGCGGTGTCTACTCCAAATGAGCATCCTGACCAGCAAAACCCCCGTCTCCGCCCGGCCCGGCAAACCCGCCCGTCCGCCGCGGATCAAGCCTGAACGGCCCGTCTGGGACGAAGAGCCCGGCGCCGGGGCGAAGATCGGCAAAGTGGTGGTGCTCGCCGTGGTGGTCCTGGCAGTGCTGGGGCCGCTCTACACCATTGTCCTCACCAGCATTTCCTCCCAAGGCACCATCACCAGGGCCGGCGGGCTGGTCCTGGTCCCGGGCGAAATCTCCTTCGCCGCCTACCAGCAGATCCTCAGCGGCGGGGTGGTCACCCGTGCGGTGCTGGTCAGTGTGGGCATCACGGCAACCGGCACCGCGCTCAGCATGCTGGTGTCGATCCTCTGCGCCTACGGGCTGTCCCGGCCGGGATCGTTTGCCCACACGCCCATCCTGTTCACGCTGCTCATCACCATGTTCTTCAGTGCCGGCATCATTCCCGCCTACCTGCTGGTGTCCGGGCTGGGCATGATCAACACGTACTGGGCGCTGATCCTGCCGGGCTGCATCTCGGTGTTCAACATCATCATCCTGCGCGGATTCTTTATGGGGATCGACCGCGGCATCCTGGACAGTGCCCGGATCGATGGGGCCAGCGAATGGCGCACCCTGACGCAGATCGTGCTGCCCATGTCCAAGGCCGTGACGGCCGTGATCGCACTGTTTTACGGCGTGGGCTACTGGAACGCCTTCTTCAACGCCATCCTCTACATCAACGACAGCTCCATGAACCCGCTCCAGGTGGTGCTGCGTTCCTACGTGCTCCAGGGTGTCTCGGTGCCCGGCCAGGTGGATGTGGGCTCCGGCGCGGCGGCCGGTCCCGCGCTGCAGATGGCCGTCATTGTGCTGGCCATGGTGCCCATCCTGATTGTGTACCCCTTTGTGCAGAAGCACTTCACCAAGGGCGTGATGATCGGCGCGGTCAAGGGATGACGGCCCCTGGACAACGGCCAGGACAACGGCCGGAACCAGCTAGTCCGCTAACGGGCCGGCGAGGTGGTCTCGCCCTCCGACAGGGTGGGGGCGATCAGCCGCAGCTCTGCGGGTTTGGCCAGGCTGAGCCGGTCCATCACCATCTCCACGGCGGCCCGGCCGATGTCCATGGCCGGGATGGACACGGCCGTCCAGGGATGGACGGCTGCCGCGGCCACGTCAGCCGGCGCGATCACCGCCACCGAGATGTTGTCAGGGATAGCCAGGCCGCGGGCCGCGAGGTTCTCGCGGAGGATGGGAAGCAGGCCCTCGTTGTGGACCAGCAGCGCGGTGGCAGGATGCGGTGCGGCGAAGATCTTGTCGAGTGCCTTGGCCAGGTCCTTCGAATTGGCCTCGCAGGCCACGGCCAGGTCCTGGATCTCAAGGGAGCGGCACGCATCCTCGAAGCCCGCCAGGGCCCGGTCCGCATAGGTGGCATGCCGGCGGAGCGACGCCGGCGGCGAACCGATGAACGCGATGCTCCGGTGGCCCAGCTCCGCCAGGTGCCGGACCGCTGTGCGGGACGCCCCGGCAAAGTCGAAGTCCACGCAGCTCAGGCCGCGCGGATCGTCAGGCATCCCGATCAGGACCGCCGGCTTCTGCAGCCTCGCCAGCAGCGGGATGCGCGGATCCCTGGCCTCGATGTCCATCATCACCAGGCCATCCACCATGGACTGCGATGTCACCCGTTCGATGCTGCCGGCGTCGTCCTGCGTCAGCAGCAGGACGTCCTGGTTGTGGGTCCGGGCGGTGGTGACCACGGCGGTCACGAACTGCATCACCACGCCCACGTTCACATCCGCCCGCAGGGGGACCACCAGGCCCAGGACATTGGACCTGCTGGACGCCAGCGCGCGGGCACTGGACCGGGGGCTGTATTTCAGCCGCCGCATCGCTGCTTCGACTACATCACGGGTCTCCTGCGAGATGGGACGGTTGCCGCTCATCACGTAGGACACGGTACTCGTGGACACGCCGGCTTCCTTGGCCACGTCACTGATGGTGGCCGCCGTTGAAGCCTTTCGATTGCTCATACCCCCCATTTAACCAAGGAATCCCATGCAACTTCGCAGCCACGGCCTGAGCAGCATCACGGACCGCACCGGCCTGCTGTTCGGAGCCGACTACAACCCCGAACAGTGGCCGGAGGAGAACTGGCCGGAGGACATCCGGCTGATGCAGGAAGCCGGGATCAACCTGGTCACCGTGGGCGTCTTCAGCTGGGCGCGGCTGCAGCCCACCGAACACACCTGGGACTTCGGCTGGCTGGACCGCATCCTGGATCTGCTGCACCAGGGCAACATCAACGTGTGCCTTGCCACGCCCACCGCCTCCCCGCCGCCGTGGCTGGGCCACCGCCACCCAGGAACGCTGCCCACGGATGAGTCAGGCGCCACCCTCTGGTACGGCTCGCGCAACCAGTTCTCGCCGTCGTCGGCCGAATACCGCAGCGCCGCCCTGAAGGTCACGGCCGCGCTCGCCGCCCGCTACGGCAGCCATCCCGCAGTGGCCATGTGGCACGTGGGCAACGAACTGGGACAGATCAGCTACGACGACGAAACCGCCGCAGCCTTCCGGGACTGGCTCAGCCGCCGCTACGGTTCGCTGGCAGAGCTGAACACCGCCTGGGGCACCACGTTCTGGAGCCAGGGGTACAGCGGGTGGGACGAGATCCTGCCGCCGCGCAGCGCCCCCTACCTGCACAACCCCACCCAGCTCCTGGATTTCCGGCGCTTCACCTCCGACGCGCTGCTCAGCCTGTTCACAGCGGAACGGGACGTGATCCGCAGCCAGTCGCCCCTGGTGCCCATCACCACCAACCTGATGGGATTCTTCCGCGGCGCCGACTACTTCAGCTTCGCCGCTGAAGCCGACTTTGTGGGCAACAACTGGTACACGGACCCGGCGCAGCCCCACACCTGGGAACTCGGCGCCCTGACGCACGATCTCTGCCGCGGACTGGCCGGCGGGAACCCGTGGCTGCTGATGGAATCCGCCACCTCCGCCGTCAACTGGCGGCCGCACAACACGGCCAAGGACCCGGGCGCGCTCAGGGTCGACTCGTATTCCGCCCTGGCCCGGGGATCGGACGGGATCTGTTTCTTCCAGTTCCGCCAGTCCGCCTTTGGCGCCGAACGCTTCCACTCCGCCGTGGTGCCCCTGGCCGGCGCCGACACCCGCGTATTCCGCGAGGTGGCAGCCCTGGGCTCCGGCCTCCAGGAGCTCCGCTTCCTGGCCGGCGAACCCGCACCCGCGCCGATCGCCATCCTGTTTGACTGGGACAGCTGGTGGGCGGCGGAAGCACCGGACCGCCCGTCGGACCGGCTGGCCGTACTGGACCAACTGCAGGCCTACCACCGGCAGCTCCTGCGCCGGGGCCTTTCCGCCGAAGTGGTGCACCCCGGCACCGACCTGGACCGGTTCAACCTGGTCCTGGTTCCCAGCCTTTTCCTTCTGCGCGACGAGCACGCCGCCCGCCTGGCCGGCTGGGTGGAGCGGGGCGGCAGCGCCGTGGTGGGCCCGTTCAGCGGTGTGGCGGACGGCAACGGCCACCTCCGCCAGGGCCGGTTCCCGTCGGTGCTGGCCGGAATGCTGGGGGCCAGCGGCGAGGAATGGCGCCCACTGGCAGGCCCGGTGGGACTGGACTTCGGTGCGGCACCGGCCGCGGGAACACCCGGCTCCGCCCCCCTTTCCAGGCTGTCTGGCCTGGCCGCGGCCAGCTGGTCCGAGGACCTGCGCCTGGACGCGCCGGGAGCCACCGCCGTGGCCACTTTCACGGAAGGAGCCCTGGCCGGAAAACCCGCGGTGGTCCGCAACAGCCACGGCCGCGGCACCGCCTGGTACGCCGGGGCGGACCTGCCGGACGCCGCCCTGGCGCTCCTGGTGGGGGACGCGCTTGCTGCCGCCGGCCTGGCCTCACCGGTGGTTGGCGAACTGCCCTCCGACGTCGAACTTGCCACCCGCGGAACCTGCCATTTCCTGCTGAACCACAGCCCGGAACCGCGCGCCGTGCACCTCACGGAACAATCCGTGGACGTGCTCACGGGCGCCGCGCACGGCCCCCACCTGGTCCTGGAGCCCTACGGCGCCCTGGTCCTCAAAGCCACCCCCGCCCCCACTGAGAACGGACACTGACCTCCATGAAATTCACTGACGGCTACTGGCTGTACCGCAAGGGCTACTCAGCGCTGCACCCCCGCGACGTCGCCGAAGTGGTGGCCGGCGACGGGACCCTCACGGTTTACGCCCCCACCAAACGCATCGCCTCCCGCGGTGACGCCCTGAACCTGCCCCAGCTCACGGTGACGTTCGAGGCGCCGATGCCGGACGTGATCGGGGTGACCATCGAGCACCACCAGGGCGGCCTGGACCGCGGACCCCACTTCGGCGTCAACCGCACCGGCGCGGCCCCGGAACTGTCCACGGCGGACAGCGACGGCACGGCCAGCATCATATCCGGCGGCCTGACGGCACGGATCAGCACGTCAGGGGACTGGGGGGTCGAATTCCTGGGCGACGGCAGGCTGCTCACCGGTTCCACCGCGCGCAGCGTTGGGGTCATTACGGACGACGCCGGGCGCAGCTTTGTGCACGAACAGCTCAGCCTCGGCGTGGGCACCAATGTCTACGGCCTGGGGGAGCGGTTCGGCGCCTTTGTGAAAAACGGGCAGTCGGTGGACATCTGGAACGAGGACGGCGGCACCTCCAGCGACCTCGCCTACAAAAACGTGCCGTTCTTCATCACCAACGACGGCTACGGCGTGTTTGTGAACCACCCCGAGAAGGTTTCCTTCGAGGTGGGATCCGAGGTGGTGTCCCGGACCCAGTTCAGCGTCGAGGGCCAGCGGCTGCAGTACTTTGTGATCCACGGCCCCTCGCCCAAGGACATCATCCGGCGGTACACGGAGCTCACGGGCCGGCCGGCCCGGATCCCCGCCTGGTCCTACGGGCTGTGGCTGTCCACCTCCTTCACCACCGACTACGACGAAAAGACCGTCACTTCCTTCATCGACGGCATGGCCGAGCGGAACCTGCCGCTGTCCGTGTTCCACTTCGACTGCCACTGGATGCGCTCCTTCCACTGGAGCGACTTCATCTGGGACCCGGCCACCTTCCCGGACCCCGAGGGCATGCTGGCCCGGCTGCACGAACGCGGCCTGAAGGTCTGCGTGTGGATCAACCCCTACATCGCCCAGCGTTCGTACCTGTTCAAGGAAGGCCTGGAACGGGGCTACCTGGTGAAAAGGCCTGACGGGTCCGTGTGGCAGTGGGACATGTGGCAGGCAGGAATGGGCCTGGTGGACTTCACCAACCCGGACGCCGTGCTCTGGTACCAGGACAAACTCCGCGGACTGCTGGGCCAGGGCGTGGATTCCTTCAAGACCGACTTCGGCGAGCGCATCCCCACGGACGTGGCCTGGCATGACGGGTCCGATCCGGAACGGATGCACAACTACTACTCCCAGCTCTACAACCGGACGGTGTTCGACCTGCTGGCCAAGGAGCTCGGGGAAGGCCAGGCCGTGGTCTTTGCCCGGTCCGCCACCGCCGGCGGGCAGACCATGCCGGTGCACTGGGGCGGCGACTGCGAATCGACGTTTGCCGCCATGGCCGAATCGCTGCGCGGCGGACTGTCCCTGGCGGCGTCCGGCTTCTCGTTCTGGAGCCACGACATCGGCGGCTTCGAAGGCACCCCTGAGCCGGAGATCTTCAAGCGCTGGATCGCCTTCGGCCTGCTCTCCTCACACTCGAGGCTGCACGGCTCCAACTCGTACCGTGTTCCGTGGCTGGTGGATGAGGAGTCCGTGGATGTGCTGCGGCATTTCACCGAACAGAAGATGCGGCTGATGCCCTACCTGCAGACAGCGGCGGAAGAGGCCTACACCCAGGGCATCCCCCTGATGCGTCCGCTCTTTATGGAGTTCCCCGGCGATCCGGGCTGCGCGCACCTGGACCGGCAGTACATGCTGGGCCCGGACCTTCTGGTGGCACCTGTCATGGACCCCTCAGGGACCGTGTCCTTCTACCTTCCTGAAGGAACCTGGACGCACCTGGAAACCGGCGAGCAGCTGGCCGGCCCGCGCTGGCACCGCAAGGAGTACACGGTGATGCAGGCCGCCACGTGGGTCCGGGAAGGCGCGGTGCTGCCGCTGGGCACGGTCTCGGACCGGCCGGACTACGACTGGGCCACGGAAATGGTGTTCAAGGCGTTCAATGCTGCTGACGGATCCCGCCGGATCGCCGTGCCGTCCCCGGACGGCACCAGCACGCAGTTCGAGGTCACTGTCAGCAGCGGTGCCGTGGCGGCCCGGGTGGTCTGAGGCCCATAATCCCCGGCGCACAAAAGCCCGCCTCCCGGATTGGGAGGCGGGCTTTTGGTCCGGGGGCAGGAGATGCCTGTCCTGCGTCAGCCGGCCCGGCTGCCTGCCGGCTCCACGTGCCGCGGCCCGCCGATCCGGGCGTGCGGTGTTTCCCAGGACGCCAGTGTGGCCCGGACATCGGGGCGCCGCTCGGCGGCCAGCGCCTCCGCATAGGCCCGGTCCAGCACGTCTCTGATGAGTACCTTTTCCTGCCGGCCGGCAGACTGCACTGAAGCTTCCACCATGGCAAGGCTGAGCACGTTGGAGTGCACCTCCCCGGACGGAACCGTCCCGGTCCGCAGGGCGGACACAAATTCCACCAGCGCGCCGGAAATCTCCTCGGCATGGCTGGCCGGCTCCAGCGCAACCGGACCGGATAAGGCGGCCACCAGCGGTTCGCCGGCACCGTCCCACAGGGCAGTGCCACCGGCGCCGTTGACGCGCCAGGCACCGTTCCAGGAGGTCTCCAGCCCGTCGGCGCACCAGCTGCCCGTGTAGGTGTACCGGGTACCGCCGCTCATCTGGAAGACGGCGGTGGCTGCCGCGTTCCCGTTGTACCAGCTCCAGGCGGGGTTGAACTCCTCGCAGTAGACGGAGACGGGGTCCTGGTCCAGGAGGAAGCGGACGGCGTCGAACTGGTGGATGGCCATGTCCACCAGCAGCACGTGCGCCATTTCCTCGCGGAAGCCGCCGAAGTGCGGGGCCTTGAAGAATTCGGTGGTGACCACGCCAATGCCGCCCAGCTGGCCGGCAGCCGCTTTGAGCTGGGTGAGGCCGTGGAAGTACCGGCGGGACTGGCTGATCATCAGCAGCTGCCCGCTGGCTTCCGCGGCCGCCGCCAGGGACAGGCCCTCGGCCACTGTAGGGGCCACCGGCTTCTCACACAGCACGGGCAGGCCGGCGAACAGTGCCTCCACGTTCACGGGATGATGGGCGGCCGGGACGGTGACGTTCACAACTGCTTCGGCGCCGGTGGAAGCGGCAACCTGGGCAACGCTGGTGCCCAGGACCAGCCCTGCCAGGCCGGCTTCCTGCACGGCGGCCCGGGCGGTGGCCAGGTCCAGGTCCACCAGGCCCACCAGTTCCACGTCCGGGTTGGCCTGCAGGGCGGCGATCCAGGCCCTGCCCATGCCGCCGGCGCCCACCTGGACCACCTTGAGCGGCGTCGCCCGGGGGAGGACCGCGAAGTCAGGTTCGAAGGCGCTCAATTGTGCATCGCCCCCTGGTAGCCGTGGCCCGAGTAGAAGTCCTCGGTTTCGTACCGCAGCAGCACCGGATCGGTGCGTTCGGGCCGGAGCGTCCTGGCCCAGCTGACCCCGTTGGCGATTACCCGCCGGACGTCCTTGTGGTGGTACACGGGGTAGTCCTGGTCGCCCGGGCTGAAGAAGAAGATCCTGCCGTAACCGCGCTTGAAGGTGCAGCCGCTGCGGAACGCCTCGCCGCCACTGAAGGTGCTCAGGAACACCAGCTCGTCGGGGACCGGGATGTCGAAGAACTCGCCGTACATTTCCTGGGCCGGGATGATGAACGGGTGCGGGATGCCCTGTGCGATGGGGTGTGTGGGGTCCACGGTCCAGACGATTTCGCGGTCCTGCCCGGAGCGCCAGCGCAGCGTGCAGGAGGTGCCCATCAGCTTGCCGAAGATCTTGGACCAGTGCCCCGAGTGCAGGACCAGCAGGCCCATGCCGGCCAGCACATGCCGGTGCACACGCTCCACCACCTCATCCGAGACTTCGCCGTGGGCGGCGTGGCCCCACCAGACCAGCACGTCGGTGTCCCGCAGGACTTCCTCGGTGAGGCCGTGCTCGGGCTCGGCCAGGGTGGTGGTGCGGACCCTGGCGTTGACGCCGAGGTTCTCCTCGATGCCTTCGCGGATGGTGGTGTGCATGCCGGCGGGATAGATGGCGGCGACGTGCGGCTGTTCCTGTTCGTGGCGGTTTTCGCCCCAGACAAGGACCCTGACGGGCTCGGTGGTGTGCGTCATTCGTTTTCCTAACTGGTTGGATCTGCCCGTGCGGGCGATGGTTATTTGACGGCTCCGCCGGTGGCGCCGGCCGCAATGTATTTCTGGGCCAGGATCAGCAGGGCGATCGCCGGCAGGGAGGACAGGACGGCGGTGGCCATCACGGCGCTCCAGTTGGAGACCTGTGTCCCCAGGTACTGGTAGATGCCAAGGGTCACCGGCCGCACCTCATCCGTGGTGGTCAGGGTCAGGGCAAAGAGGAAGTCGCTCCAGGAGAACAGGAACGCGAAGAGCCCTGCGGTGATGAGCGAGTTCCTGCTGATGGGCAGCACAATCGAGACGAACGAGCGCACCAGCCCCGCGCCGTCCACCCGGGCCGCCTCCACGATGGAGGTGGGAATGCCCGTCATAAAAGCCCGCATGATGAGGATGACAAACGGGATGGCGTGGGTGGAGTCCGCCAGGATGAGGCCCGGGATGCTGTTAAGCAGGCCCAGGTCGTTGTACGCCGTGTACAGGGCGTTGGCGATCACGATCCCCGGGATCATCTGGGACACCAGGATGGCCAGCAGGGCCAGGTTGACCCACTTGTAGCGGAACTGGGCCAGCGCGTAGGCGGCCGGTGCCGCCACTGCCAGGCTGAACACCACCGTTCCCAGGGACACGGCAAGGCTGGTCAGCAGGTTGGGGCCCTGCTCGGCGATGGCGCGGGCATACCCGTCGAAGCTGGGGTTCCACGGGAAAAAGCCGGCGGTCAGGGTGTTGCCGGAGGGCTGCAGGGAGGCGTTCACCATCCAGTACACGGGAAACAGCATTACGGCCAGGAAAACGATGCCCAGGCCCGTGTACGCGGCGTTCCGCAGCTCGGTTTTTGCGGTGCCGGTGCGTCCGGTGCCGGTGCCGGTTGTCCGGGTCCGGGTCCGGGTGGCTGTGGGGTCCATGGTGGTCATGGCGGCCTCCTTACTCATCCACCGCGCGCCGGTTGGCGCGCAGGTAGATCACGGCGAACACCAGCGAAATCAGGATCAGGATGTTGCTGAACGCTGCACCCACCCCGAATTCGAAGTTGGTGAACGACTCCTGGTAGGAGCGGATGGACAGGGTCTGGGTGGCATTGGCGGGACCGCCGTTGGTCAGGCCCAGGATGATGTCCAGGACCTTGATGGTGTAGACCACGCCGAGCACCAGCACCACGCTGACCACGGGCTGCAGGTTGGGCCAGGTGATATGCCGGAACGCCCGCCAGCCCGTGGCGCCATCCAGGGCAGCTGCCTCATACAGTTCATCGGGGATGTCCTGCAGGCCGCCGTAGATGATGGTCACGTTGAACGGGATGCCCACCCAGATATTCACCATCACGACGGCGATCAGTGCCACCGTTGGGCTGGTCAGCCAGGGCACGGGCTGGGAAATGATGCCCAGGCTGGTGAGGAACTGGTTGAGGATGCCGCTGTCCTGGTCCAGGATGGAGCGCCAGGTGGCGCTGCTGACGATCAAAGGCAGCAGCCAGGGCAGCAGCAGCATGGCACGCAGGAAGTTGCTCAGCGGGAAGCGCCGCCGGAAGAAGCAGGCCAGCGCCAGGCCGATCACAAACTGCCCCGCGATGGAGCCGATGGTGAACAGTGCCGTGTTGACCATGGCCGGACCGAACAGGTTGCTGTTCACCACGGTGGCGTAGTTGGCCAGCCCCACCCAGGGGGCCTCGCCGGTGAAGAACGTCTTGGTGGTGTAGTCCTGCAGGCTCATGGTGATGTTCTTAACCACCGGGTAGCCGAAGAACAGCACCAGAAACAGGCCTGCCGGTGCCACGAACAGCAGCCGGGTCACGGCTTCGCGGGTCACCTTCCTGCCCCGGGGCGCGACGGCGTTCGTTGCCCCGGGCTCCCGTGCGGCGGCGCCCTCAGCCACCCCGGGACGTTCCGGATGCACCCCCACCCCGCCTTCCGCCGTCGTGCCCTGCACATCCTGCGTGCGGTTCATGGCCGTTACCCCGCCGAGGCCTGTTTGAAGGCGTCGGCAGGGCTGGCCTTGCCGGTCAGTGCGAGCTGGATGGCGTCGTAGATGACGGTGGCGGCCTCCGGCCAGGCCTCGCCGAGTTTGCCGGTCCGGGAGCGGGCCGTAGCCACCTGTTCGGTGAAACTGGCCATTTCCGGGACCCGCGACACGTACTCCCCGGCCAGCGCCGTCCTGGTGGGCACAGTGAAGCGGGCCTCCGCCAGGGCGAGCTGGTTTTCGTCGCTGCTGATGCATTCGACGAACTCCGCCGCCTTGGCCTGCTTGGCCTTGTTGCCTGTCTCAGGCACGGTCCAGACTTCGCCGCCCAGCGGCGCCACGGATTCCTGGCCGGCTTCGCGCACGGGGATCTTAACGGAGTCCCAGGCGAGGTCCGGGCTCTTGCGCAGCGCGGGGATCTGCCAGGGGCCGTTGACCATCATGGCGGCCTTGCCGGCCACAAACTGGTCCTTGACGTCCGCCTGTGACCAGTTGATCACGGATGCGGAGGCGGAGCCGCCGGTCACCAGGTCCTGCCAGAGCGAGAGGGCCTGGGACACCTTGGGGCTGGTCAGGTCCGTCTCGTCGCCGCCATTGGACCACATGAACGGCAGGAACTGCCAGCTTCCCTCATAGGTGGCGATGCCGGAGAACGCGACGCCGTAGCGGTCGCCTTCGGTGAGTTTGGCCGCCGCAGCCTTCAGTTCCTCCCAGGTGGTGGGCGGCTGAACGCCGGCAGCCTGCAGCAGGTCCTTGTTGTAGTAGATGCCCAGGGTGTTGACCGTGGGGGCGAGGCCATAGACCTCACCTTCGTAGGTGGCAGCTTCGAGGATGCCGTCGGCAAAGCCGGACGTGTCCACGTTGTAGGTGCTGAGCGGGGAGAGGCCGCCGGTGGCCGCAATTTCCTGGACGTCCGGGTTATCCAGCATCAGCACGTCCGGGAGCGTCTTCGAGGATGCACGCTGCAGCACCTTCTGGATCAGGTCCTTGCCGGGCACGGTCTCGCGGTTGATGCTCACCCCGAGGTCCGCAGCGCAGCGGTCCAGGGCCGCCTGGACCAGGGACTTGTCCGGGTCGTTGTTGTAGTAGTCAACAATGCTGAGGCTGTCCACGTCGCCGCCGCCGCCGGCCCCGCCTCCGCTGCTGCAGCCGGCCAGGGCGAGCGGTGCCAGGGCTGCAAGGGCGGTGAGCGAGGCTATCCTGCGGGGTGTTTTCATGGGTGGCTCCTTTGCCGGTTCACGGGATCGTCACAGCTTCAGTAAAGCGCTTAACCGATGGTTCGACCCGCTGCGGGCCGGGATTTGGGTGGAAGGCTTTAGAAGAGTCTGGGGCCGTCCGCCCGGCCTTGTCAAGGAAAAAGTTAACCGCTTTACTGGAAGGGTGCCGCCGGCACGTCCCGTCGTGCGTTCCCCGGGATTTCCCTCCGAAAGGATCTGCCGTGGTCACCATGCAGGACGTTGCACGCCATGCGAACGTCTCGATCGCCACGGTGTCGTTCACCATCAACAACACCAAACCCGTCTCGGCCAGGACCCGGGAAAAAGTGGAAGCCGCCATGCGGGAACTGGGCTTCCGGCGCAACGCCGTGGGACGTGCCCTGGCCAGCAAACGCACGCGGATCATTGCGCTGCTGTTCCCGGCCCTGCAGCATTCCATGAGCGGCACGGTGATCCAGTTCTTCACCAGCGCTGCGGCCACGGCCAGGGAACTGGGGTACAACCTGGTGCTGTGGCCCATCAGCAACGAGGCCGGCCAGGCCACCGAACTGACGGCCAACGGCTTGGTGGACGGGGTGCTCCTGATGGAGGTTGAGCTGGACGATCCGCGGGTGCAGGAACTGCAGGAATCCGGCACGCCGTTTGCGCTCATCGGCCGCACCAGGGCGCCGGAGGAGCTCACCTACGTGGACATCAACTTTGAGGAAACCCTGGTGGCTGCGGTGCAGCACCTGACGGCCCTGGGCCACCGGAAAATTGCCCTGCTGGATGACGCCATCGGCAGCCGCAGCCTTGCCGCCTTCGGTCCCGTCAGCCGCTCGCGGGACAGCTTCGAAGCGGAAATGCGGCGCCAGGACCTGGTGCCCACGGCCTTCACGTGCGAGGCGAACCCGGCCGCCGGTAAAGCGGCCGCCGCGGAAATCCTGGCGGCCTACCCAGGGGTTACGGCGCTGATCGTCCAGAACGAGCAGGCCGCGCCGGGCCTGGCCAGCGGGCTGCGGCGCGCCGGCCGGCGGATTCCCCAGGACCTGTCCGTGCTGTCCGTGGCATCCTCGGCGGAGATGGCTGCCATGGTGGACCCGGAACTGACTGTGCTGACCTCCCCGGGACACGAACTTGGCCGGATGGGGGTGGCGGCCCTGATTGACCAGCTGGAAGGCCGGGCCACGTCGCTGCGGCAGGAGCTGGTGATGTGCCGGCTGGAAGGCGGCGGGTCAACAGGTCCCGTCCCCGCGCAGGAAGGCCCCGCGCAGGAGGAAGCCGTGCAGTAGGGCGCGTTTCCTCAGGGCTAGGCGCTCAGGCGTTCGACGGCGGTGCGGCCAGGGTGCGGAATTCCGCCACCAGTGCGGGGTCCTCGCAGGCCCTGGCAAAGGCTTCGATGCGGCGCTCGATTTCCCGGCCCAGCAGCCAGGTGCCGATCCGCTCCATCACCGGCCGCAACAGTGGTGGGCGGCAGGAAAAGGTGTACTTCCACACGGCCCTGGTGCCGCCGTCGTGCGGGGTGAAACGCCAGCCGCCGCCGAACGTGCCGAAGAACCACGGCCCGGAGACCATTGTCATGCCCACATTCCGGGGCGGGGCGTAGGAAACGTACTCGCTGACCATGCCAAGACCCAGCCGGGAGCGGGTTTTGGTCTGCACGCCCTTGCCCGCCGCCGTGGCGCCGGCCAGGAACCCCTGCCCGGAGATGAACGGGTCCCATTTCAGCCGGAAGGCGCCGGTGGTCTGCGAAAAGGCGAAGACAGTCGCGGGATCGAGGCGGATGAGTCGTTCGGCGCGTACCTGGGGCATGGTTCCAGCCTAGCGAAAGGGGATCCTGGGGCTACTTCTCCATTTTGGCGAGCCGCGCCCGGACCACCATGTAGACGCCATAGCAGATGAGGCCTGCGCCTACCGCCGCGAGCAGGTACACCCCGAATGGCTGGTCGCGGAGGGCGCGGAGGCCGCCGTCCAGGCCGGTGGATTCCTCCGGGTGTGCCCGCAGCGTGGCGATGGCGATCAGCATCCCGGTCAGCAGCAGGACCGTGCCCTTGGCCACATAACCGGCCACGCCCAGCACCGTCACGGCGGTGCGTGCCGTGTGCGAGGACGGCATCAGCAGCTGCTTTTCGAACGATTTACGCAAGCCGCGGATGGCGTACACCACGCCCGTGACGGCGATGCCCACACCCACCAGCACCAGCAGTGCCACACCGCCCGGAGCCTTCATCACGGCGATGGTCAGGTCCGTGGCGGTCTTTTTGTTATCGCCGCCGGAGCCCGATCCCATGGCGAAGGACATCAGGGTCAGGGCGAGACCCGTGAAGACCACTGCCTGCGCCGCTGCCTTGGCCTTCTTGCCGGCTTTGTCCTTGGTGGGAAGGTGGTTGTAGTCGAAAATCGCGTCGCTGACCTGCCACAGCGCCAGCGCCGCGCAGGCGGCGAAGCTGGCCCACAACAGGAACGGGCCGGCCGGCTGGGCCGAGAGTTCCTCAACGGCGCCGCTGAAGTCGGCGCTGCCGGAGCCGCCCATGGCAAGCCGGATGGCGATCAGGCCAACCAGCAGGTGCAGCACGCCGCTGGCGGCGAAGCCCGCGCGTGCCAGCAGTTCCAGCGACCGCGAGTTGGTGACAGTCTCTGCGGTGTCAGCTGCCTGTTTAAGTTCTTTTTTGATGACTGTTCCTCCGTGCGAGCGCTGTGTGGCGCTAAGTTTCCCCCACACAGATGCAATCGTGCCACGCCGGCGGTGCGCGGGGTAGTTCCCGGTGCAATGGGCCGGGGTGATGGGGAGCCGTCCCCATCGCCCCGGCCGGGCGACCGTGCAACGATGAAGACCAGCACTTCACAGCGCGGCACGAACCACGTACCGCGAAGGTCACCGGGGGAACACATGACTTTTTACGGCGCCGACGTCAGCCAGCTGCGCGCCCTGGCTAAAGCGGTCGACCAGGCCGCCGCCCTGCTGGGCAACAGGTCCACCTCGCTGCACAGCCAGATCCAGGCGGCGCCGTGGAAGGGCACTGACGGTGAGCGTTTCCGCCAGGACTGGACCGGCAGCCACCGCCCCAGCCTGGAACGGGTGGTTGCCAGCCTCCGGGCCAACTCCAAAATCCTGCGCCAGCACGCCGATGAGCAGGACCAGGCCTCATCATCGGGCGGCGGTGGCGAAAGTGGTGGTGGTGGCGGCACCTGGGACCGGATCACGTCCTTTGCTGACCAGGCCAAGGAGTGGCTGAAGGAGCAGGCGGCCAAGGCAGAGGCCGCCGCCGAGCACCGCCGTGAGCTGGAGTCCGGTCTGGCGTCGATGCTGAAGGCAAGCCCGGAGGAGCAGGCCGCGTGGTGGGCGTCCCTTTCCGCCGAGGACCGGCAGTACCTGATCGAAGAGGAGGGTGCGGACGGCCCCTTTGCCGAGGACCTGATGCGCATGGACGGCGGCATCCCCGCCGCCGCCCAGGAACAGGCCAAGGAACACCTCCAGGACCTCGCCAAGGCCGACATCCCCGTCTATTCCGAAACCGGCAGCGCGTCCATCGAAGCGCGGGTGGCGTGGGTCCACGGCGGCGCTGAAGTGGGAACGGAAGTGGTGGAGAATGCCGACGGGTCCGCCACCATGAAGGTTTACGGCAACATGGGCCTGGGCGTTAATGACCCCTCCGGTGCCGCCGGGGTGACGCTGAACGGTGAGGTGTCCCGCGAGTACACGTTCGGCAGCGTGGAGGAAGCCATGGCGGCCCGCGAACAGATGTACCGCGACCTTCCCCCGGACAGTGTGGGCGACATCAAGGACGTCGCTTCCAACCCGCCCGGGTACATCCTGGACACCATCAACGATTCCGCCGACGACAACGGCTCCACCGGCCAGACCGACAAGGCCAAGGGGACCCTGTCCCTCTCCGCCGAGGGTGAGGCCGGCGCCGCCTCCGGGTCTGTCCAGCTGGACCTGGCGTATGAACGGAACCTTTCCGACGGCACGGCCGCCGCCACCGCCGAGGTGACGGCCCAGGGCAAGCTTGACCTGGACGGCCGCGTGTTTGAGGCCTCCGGCACGGGCGGGCTGCAGGTCAACATGGACAAGGACAGCAACATCGAGTCCGTGTCCGTTTCCCTGGACGGCACCGTGGCCCAGGGTGTGGTGGCCGGCGGGGACGTGGAGGCAGCCAAGGTGGAGTCCTCCGTGACGGTGGGAACGCAGGGCACCGTGAAGATCGACGTGGACTATTCCGGCGACAACCGTGCGGTGGTGGACAGCTACCTGCGCAACGTCGCACTGGGCAACGACACCGCTGCGGCAGCCGACGCGGCCAGGCTCTACGAGGCCGGTTCCGCCACTGTCCAGGTCAACAACGTGGTGACAGCCTCCACCGAGGCCGGCATCGACGTGAAGGTGGGCGAGGTGGAGGTCAAGACCGAAAGCCAGGCCACCACCAACGTCTCCACGTACTATAAAGTCCCCAATGACACCACGCTTGAGAGGCTGTGACCATGTCCGTGCACATTGAATCGCCGCTGGGTTTCACGGCAGAGTTCCCGCCGCACACCCAGCCGCTGGACGACTCCACCGCCGGTCCGGACACCGAACAGTACGGCCTGGCCAACGGGGTCCTGGTGACGGTCATCAAGGATGACACGTCCGTGCAGGGCGCACCGCAGGCCAACGGCTGGGCCCACCTGATGGCTGATTTTTACCTCGAGGACCGGGCCGGGACCCAGCTGGCCGAGGGCGAACTGAACCTGCCCGGCAAAGCCGCGTACGCCGTCGTTGTTGGGTATAACGACGCCGGCGGGAACGGAAAGGTGGCCGCCACCGTGGGCCTGTGGGAGAGTGGGCGCTTCCTGGGGGTTGTGGTGGTCTGGCCCTACCTCGATGCCGGCGTGGAGCCCCGGCTGGACATGCTCAAGGAGATTGTCGCCGGAATCCGGGTCAGCTGAGCCGGCGCCGGTAACAGAGGTCGAAGATCAGCCGGCCGGCCTCGTGCGCCTTGGCCTCGAAGCTGGTGCGGACCCGGCCTTCGAAGCGGGGCGCCCAGCCACCGGTTTCGTCGATGCCTTCGTTGGGGCCGGTGTGTTCGGTGCTGACCGGTGCCCGGCCCTCACGGAGCGGGGCGCCGCCCACCAGGGATTCGACGCCGGACTGCCACACCTGGGTCAGCGGGCTCTCGGGGCCGCGGCGCTGGCCGGTGTGCAGGTTCTCGAAGTCCACGGAATCCGACAGGACGTCCCGGACGTGCACGGCGTAGTTCGACCAGTCGGTGGCAATGCGCCACAGCCCGCCCGGTTTGAGCGCCCGGGCGGCCAGGTCCGCAAATTCGGGCTGGATCAGGCGGCGTTTGTGGTGCCGGGACTTGTGCCAGGGGTCCGGGAAAAACACCCACAGTTCGCTGACGGACCCTGCCGGCAGCATGGTGGCCAGGACCTCGGGAGCGTTGGCCTCCACCACGCGGACGTTCTTCAGGCCGCGGCTGTTGATTTTGATGATGGTGTTGGCCAAGCCGGGGGTGTACACCTCAACGGCCAGGAAGTCGGTGTCCGGGTTTTCCTCTGCGGCGTGGCAGATGGCATCGCCCAGCCCTGAGCCGATTTCCACAATCAATGGAGCGGTGCGGCCAAACTCCGCCTGCGCGTCGAACGTGTAGTCCGGGTGGACCGACGTGTTGGCGATGTGCCGGGGCACATCCACGGCCCAACGCTCCGCGTGCTCCTCCCAGGCTGCCTGCCGGCGGCCCTGCAGGCGAGTGCCGCGGCGCACAAAGCTGACCGGCCGGCCGCCGTAGGTGCCGAACGAGGCCTGGGTCCCGGGCGTCACGGGCCGGGGGACATGCGGCTGCTGGGGGGATTCTGGGGATTCACTCATCCCTTCCAGAATAACTCCCGGGCACCCCGGAGCGGTTTCCGGCGGCGGCCACGCAGCCTGTAAGAATGGGCGGGTGAGCGAAGCAGCAGCCCGTGCCGCGGGCCGGCCCCGGACCGGCACCGGCGGCGATGCCCCGCCCGCCAGCAGGCGGCAGGCCATCTACCTGGGTGTGTGCCTGGTGCTGATCGGGCTGAACCTGCGCACCGTGTTCTCCAGCTTCTCCGCAATCCTGCCGGAAATCACCGCGCAGGCAGCACTCCCCGGCTGGGCGGTGGTGGTCCTGACTACCGTGCCGGTCACGCTGCTGGGGGTGTTTGCGCCGCTGGCGCCCGTACTGGCCCGCCGGTTCGGGCCGGAGCGGGTGCTGCTCGGCGCCATGGCGGTCCTCACCGCGGGGCTCCTGCTGCGACCGGCCGGCGGACCCGGGACCAGTGGACCCGGGGCCGGACACCTGCCCGCCCTCCTCGCCGGCACCGCGGCCTGCGGCGCCGCGATCGCCCTGTGCAACGTGCTCCTGCCGGGGCTGGTGAAACGGGACTTTCCGCACCGGCTGGGCCTGATGGGCGGGCTGTACACCACCGCCATCTGCGCGTCCGCGGCGCTGGGCGCCGGTTTTACCTACCCCGTGTACACGGCCACAGGGGAGTGGACAGTGGCGCTGTGGGCCTGGGCGGTGCCGGCCGCCGTCGTCCTTCTCCTCTTCCTGCCCGCCGCCCTCCGCAGCCGGCCGGCCCGGCTGCGGGTCCACAGCGGGGGCGCCAACGTGTGGCGGTCCCCGGTGGCCTGGCAGGTCACGCTGTTTATGGTGCTGCAGGCGATGATGTCCTTCAGTGTCTTCGCCTGGCTGGCGCCCATCCTCCGCGAGCGCGGCGTGGACGGTGCCACGGCCGGGCTGATGGTCTCCGTCAGTATCGGCCTGCAGATGCTGGGCTCCCTGTTCGCCCCGGCCCTGGCCGCGCGGTTCCGGGACCAGCGGGCCATCAACACGGTGGTGGCGCTGATGACCGGCGGCGGGTTCGCGCTGAGTATCTTCGGCCCGCTGGACCTGGTGTGGGCCTGGGCCGGCTTGCTGGGGCTGGGGCAGGGCAGCCTCACCGCCGTCGCGTTGACCATGATCATGCTCCGCACCCGCGATGGCCACACCGCAGCCCACCTGTCCGGCATGATGCAGGGCGTGGGCTATGGGCTTGGCTCCACCGGAACGCTGCTGGTGGGCCAACTCCATCAGGCCACCGGCTCTTTCACTGCCGCTGGCATCATGTTCCTGCTGGTGGGCGCGCTCGCAGCGGTATTCGGCTACCGCGCCGGCATCCGCCGCTACGTGGACTGATGCGGGCGGGCCGCGCCGGGGCTGCGCCACCTGACCGGCCCGTCGCCGTCGCCCGCCAATGCGTCCCCCGGGTTCTGCAGCTGGCAGGATTTCAGGCTGAGGCAACCGCAGCCGATGCAGCCGTCCAGATCGTGCCGGAGGTGTTCCAGCGCCGCGATGCGGGCATCCAGCTCGGACCGCCACAGCCGGGACAGCCGTTCCCAGTCGCGTTTGGTGGGGGTGCGGCTCTCCGGCAGGGACTCCAGCGCAGCCAGGATGTCCTTCAACGGAATCCCCACGCGCTGCGACACCCGGATGAACGCCACCCGCCGCAGGGTGTCCCGCCGGTAGCGCCGCTGGTTTCCGGCCGTCCGTTCGGAACTGACCAGCCCGTTGCGTTCATAGAAATGCAGGGCCGACGCCGAGACGCCGCTGCGGCGCGACACCTCGCCGACGCCCAGGAGCTGGTGCGCCGTTGCCGCCTCATGTGCCATGCTTCCCCCAAACCCGTTGCCGCCCGCAGGCAGGCACCCGCTGCGCTTTTGACCTCAACCTTGGTTGAGGTCTTAGCGTAGCCTCCATGACCACCGAACAGGCCCAACCCGTGCTCGAAAAACCGCAAGACCCCGCCAGCCCGGGAATCCTCCAGCGCCCGCACGTGTGGGTCACCATCGGTGCCTGCGCACTGGTGTTCCTGAGCGCCTTCGAGTCCCTGGCGGTGACCACCATCATGCCGCTGGTCAGCCGGGAACTGGACGGCGCCGCCCTGTACGCCCTGGCCTTCGCAGGGCCACTGGCCACGGGCGTTATCGGCATGGTGGCCGCCGGAAACTGGTCCGACCGCAGGGGCCCTACAGCCCCGCTCTACCTCTCCGTGGCCATGTTTGTGGTGGGGCTGGTGATCGCCGGGACTGCCCTCACCATGCCGGTCCTGGTGGCCGGCCGGCTGGTGCAGGGCCTGGGCGGCGGCGCCATCACGGTGGCGCTTTACGTGATGGTGGCGCGGGTGTACCCGGCGGCGCTGCACCCCAGGATCTTTGCCGCATTCTCCGCGGCCTGGGTGATCCCGTCCCTGGTGGGTCCCTTCGCCGCCGGTGTGGTGGCGAGCGCCCTGAGCTGGCACTGGGTGTTCCTGGGCGTGGTGTTCCTGGTGGTCCCCGCCCTGGCCATGCTGGTCCCGGCCCTCCGCGGGATGGGCCGGCACGAACCTGCCGGGTCCGTGCTGCCGCCTTGGGAATTCGGGCGGCTGGCCTGGGCGGCGCTGGCAGCGCTGGCCGTGCTCGGGTTGAACCTGTCCGCAGGGGTCCGGGTGGACGGCTTTGCCGCGGCGCCCGTCCTGCTGGCAGCAGCGGCAGTCGCCGTGGCCCTGGTGGCGGTCCGCCCGCTGGTTCCCGGCGGGACCCTTCGGGCGCGCCGCGGGCTGCCCAGCGTCATCCTGGTCCGGGGCCTGGTTTCCGCTGCGTTCTTCGGCACCGAGGTGTACCTGCCCTACCTGCTGATCGAGCGGTACGGCTTTTCACCGCAGTTCGCCGGGCTGACGTTGACCGTTGGCGCGCTGGCCTGGGCGGGGGCTTCCACCGTGCAGGGCAGGCTTGGGGAGCGGCTGGCCCACCGCACGGCCATCCGGATTGGCTCCGCAGCCGTGTTTGGCGCAGTGGTGGTGGCGCTGGTGACCACGTGGCTGGGCTGGCCGGCGGCTGTGGCCATTGCCGGTTGGGTGTTTGCCGGAGCGGGAATGGGGCTGGTGTATCCGCGGCTCAGCGTCCTCACCCTGGCGTTGTCCACCAAAGCGACCCAGGGCTTCAACAGCTCCGCGATGAGCATCGCCGACTCGTTGGGCGGGGCCCTGGCCCTGGCGGCCACGGCAATCATCTTCACCGGGTTGGCGGCGATGGGCGGCAGCTTTGTGGGCGTGTTTGGGCTGGCGGCCCTGCTGGCGGCCATTGCCGTGGTGGTGGCGCCCCGGATCCCCGCGGCGGACCGGCCGGCGCCGAAGGCAACACGGGTTCGGTAGGGGGCTCCCCAGCCCGGGCCGGGATCCGAGCCGGAGTCCTTGTCCTGCCTGCTTCCCGCCGGCTACAGCAGCCGGGTGGCGCGGAGCACCACGTCGGCGATGGTGAACTCCTGGCCCTCGGGTCCGGTGATGGGACGGTCGCGGGTGGTGAGAACCTCGATCTGCCACTCCGCGGCATCCAGCGACAGCTCCCTGGCCAGGTCCTCGCAGGTGTAGAACATTCCGTCGTGGGTGTGGGCGCCGCCCCACGGGGGCAGTTTGTCCGGGTGATGCCCCACCACCAGCAGTGTGCCGCCCGGCTTGACCGCGGCAGCGGCTGCCCGCAGCGGGACCTGCCAGGCCAGGTCCTGGGAGTGCAGGAACTGGGAGGTGACCAGCTCGTACTGGCCCTCCGGCTGCCAACGGGCCAGATCCGCCTGCTGCCAGGCGATCCGGCCCGCAATGCCTTCGTCGGTGGCCTTTTTATGGGCGGCCGCGGCGTGCGCCTGCGCGCGTTCCAGTGCCACGGTGGACACGTCCACGGCGGTTACGTGCCAGCCCTGGTGTGCCAGCCAGATGGCGTCCGCACCTTCCCCGGCGCCAAGGTCCAGGGCTTTCCCGGGCCGCAGGCTGCCGGCCTCACGGACCAGTTGGGGATTGGGTTTACCGGACCAGACCTGCGCCTTGGTCCGGTACCGTTCGTCCCATTCGGCGGCTGTGTCCCCGGTGCCGGTTGTGCCGGCGGAGGTCCCGGCGTCGTGCGTTCCCTGCTGGTGCGCCGCGTGTTCGCTCATGCCTCAAGCCTGCCCCGCGGCGCCCCCAAAGGCAACGCCCGGACCAGCTTTGGCGCCCTGCCTCCACAACGGGTTTTACGGCCCTTGCCAGCGGCCCGGAGGCGCGTTCCGGAAGGGTCGCGGGCGGGGGATGCTAGACTGGAGGAACTTGATGTGCAGTGATGCCCACTTTCTCCCCTGAAATCCCCTGCGGATGCCGCGGAGTCCCGGAACCGGGAAGTGGGTTTTTTCATGTGAGAGGCACATCCTGCGTCGATGAACGCGTTCTATTTGGTCCCGGCCGGCTGCCCTTTTATGCAGCGGCCCGGTTGATCACCTGACTTTTCTTCGGCGAACCCCTGGTCCAACCGGCGCCGGGGGCCGATATCCGCCTGGATACCGCCTGAAAGACCGTATAAATACATGACTACTTTCGCTGCCCTCGGAACTCCCAAGGCACTTGCAGACACCCTTACCGCGCAGGGAATTGTTGAGCCGTTCCCCATCCAGGTCAAGACCCTTCCGGACACGCTGTCCGGACGAGACGTCCTGGGCCGCGGCCGGACCGGCTCCGGTAAAACCATCGCTTTCGCCATCCCGCTTGTAGCACGACTCGCTGAGCGGGAAGCCAAGCACTTCCGCAAGCCCGGCCGCCCCATGGGCCTGGTCCTTGCACCCACCCGTGAGCTGGCCACCCAGATCAACGCCACCATCGAGCCGCTGGCCAAGGCTGCCGGCCTGAACACCACCGTGATCTACGGCGGCATCTCCCAGGCCCGGCAGGAAAAGGCGCTGCGCGCCGGCGTCGACATTGTCATCGCCTGCCCGGGCCGGCTGGAGGACCTCATCCGCCAGCGCATCCTTACCCTTGAGGCCGTGGAAATCACCGTCCTCGACGAGGCCGACCACATGGCTGACCTGGGCTTCCTGCCCGTGGTCAAGAAGCTCATGGACATGACCCCCACCCAGGGCCAGCGCCTGCTCTTCTCCGCAACCCTGGACAACGGCGTCGACAAAATTGTCCAGCGTTACCTGTCCAACCCGCTCACGCACTCCGTGGACGATCCGCAGGCCGCCGTGACCACCATGGAACACCACGTCCTGGTGGTCAACGACCAGACCGTCAAGAAGCAGCTGATCGTTGAGCTCGCGTCCGGTGCAGGCCGCCGCGTCCTCTTTATGCGCACCAAGCACCACGCCCGCAAGCTGGCCAAGACCCTCACGGACGCCGGCATTCCCGCCGTCGACCTGCACGGCAACCTGTCGCAGAACGCCCGCGACCGCAACCTTGCCGAATTCTCCTCCGGTGATGTCCGCGTCCTGGTCGCCACCGACGTCGCAGCCCGCGGCGTGCACGTGGACGACGTCGAGCTGGTCATCCACGTGGACCCGCCCACCGAGCACAAGGCGTACCTGCACCGCTCGGGCCGTACCGCCCGCGCCGGTTCCGACGGAACGGTTGTCACGCTGACCCTCCCGGAGCAGCAGTCCGATGTCAAGAAGCTGATGAAGGCCGCCGGAGTTGAGGTCAACTTCGAGCGCGTCACCGCCAACTCACCCCTGGTGGCCGAGCTCGTGGGCGAAATGGCCGACAAGATCGATCCGCGGACCCGTGCGGCCCTGCTGGCCAAAAAGGCTGCGCAGCAGGGCGGCGGCACCTCCACCGGTGCCAACGCCGAGCGCAAGCGCGCACGCCGCCAGGCTGCACCCACCACAGGCGGCCGCGGCGGCCGTGGCGGACGCGGCAAGGTTTCGGCTGAGCCGGTCCGTTCCGACGTTCCCCGCGCTGAGCGCCGGGCCGTGGCTTTCGAAGGCCGCACCGAAGCACGCGCCGCTTTCGACCGCGTCAGCGAGCAGAACGAGGACCGCGCCGTCGCGGCAGCTGCGGCCCGCCGCAACGCCCGGGGCCGCGGCACCACTGCCAGCACCCACCGCAACGACGTCCCCGCGGCAGGTGGCCGTGCAGCGGCTGGCCGCGGTTCGGACGGCCGCACGGACTCACGCGTCACCCGCAGTGAGGCTCCCCGTGGCGGCACCGGCCGGCCGGCTTCCTCCGGTGGCCAGCGCAGCGGCCGTCCCGCCACCGGCCAGCGTGCCGGTGCTCCTGCCGGTGCCCGCACCGGTGGCCAGCGTTCGGCGGCAGGCTCCGCCAACGCCGGCTCGGCCGGCAACAAGGCTGTCTGGTCCTCCAACACCGGCGGCACCTCCGGCGGCTCCTACGGTGGCGGCAAGGATGGCGCAGGCAAGGGCGGTTCCGGCCGTCCCGCACGCGGCGGCCCCCGCCGTGCGTCAGCTCCGGCCTCCAACGAGCGCCGCAGCCGCTAAGGGTTTCTGACCTGGTCCAGGTGCCCCGCACCGCCGTTCACCACGGCAGTGCGGGGCACTTGGTGTTTAAGGGCTTACCAGCCGAGGGCGAGCCAGGTCACCAGCCGCGGGCGCGCCATTCGGGCAGGCTGGGGCGCTCGGCACCGAGCGTGGTGGGCTTGCCATGGCCGGGATGGACGACGGCGGAATCAGGGTAGGCGTCGAACAGCCGCTCGGTCACGTCCCCCAGCAGCTGGCCAAACCGTGCGGGGTCCGTGTGGGTGTTGCCCACGCCGCCGGGGAACAGCGAGTCACCCGAGAAGATGTGGGCGGGCCCGTCGGGGTCCTCGTAGACAAATGCGATGGAACCGGCGGTGTGGCCGCGCAGGTGCACCGCGGTGAGGTCGAAGCCGTCGAAGTTGCCCACGTCCCCGTTCGCCAGGAGGACATCGACGGGGACCGGCAGTTCCGGGGCGTCGTCAGTTCCGGCCGCCGTCCTTGCGCCTGTTTTCGCGACGAGTCCCGCCAGCGCCCGGACGTGGTCCCAGTGCCGGTGTGTGGTGGCAATAAGTTCCAGCCGGGGTTCCGCGGAAGTATCCGCTGCCGCGTCCTGCAGCAACCCCTGGATGGCCGGAAGGTCGTCGGCGGCGTCGATCAGCACCTGCGCGCCCGTAGCCTTCGCGGTCAGCAGGTACACGTTGTTGTCCACCTCGCCCACGGAGATCCGGCGGATGGTCAGGGCGGGCAGGTCGTACTCGAGTGAATCCATGGGCCCAGTCTAGGGATGCCCCGTGCCTGGCGCAGCTACACCCGCGGCAGGTTGGACGACGCCACAACAGTGCCCGCCGCGTTCCTGATCTGCAGGGCCGCCACATCCCCGCGCAGCACCGCTGCGTTCATCCTGCAGGTGACCGTTTGGGCGGCCCCCAGGAAGGTGCCGGAATCCAGCTCCCGGCCGTCGGTCCGGACCAGCACCACTTCGAAGGATTCCCCCACGGTGAGCCCGTCGATGGCCAGGACCGTCTCCGTTCCCCAGGTGTGCGCCACCAGCGAAGCGTCAAAGGAGGTCCCGGCCGGGCTGCCCGAAAGCTGCACCCCCTCAATGGCACCGAGGGTTCCCGGCGGTCCGGTGGGTGGTGCCTGCTGGAAGGTGGCGAGCGCCGAACCGCCCAACCCGCCGATGACCAGCAGGGCTGCCGCCGCTGCCGCGAGCAGGGGCACGCGGTAACGGCGCCCGCCACTGGTTGGTGGGCCGCCGTCGCGCGCCCGCAAAACGTGTTGCTGCCCGTCGTGCGCCCGGCTGGACTCCCGCTGCGCGGTACCTACGGCCTGCGGCGTGTTGCCGGCCGGCACTCCGGGCTGTACCCCCGGCGTGCCGGTGATTTCCGCCGTAGACACCTCCGCCGTAGACACCTCAGCAGTGGTCGCCTCCACCGCGGCCTCCGGCGTGGAAAGTTCCCGGGACAACGCGTCCATTTTTCCGGCGAGGCTGGCCGGAACCTGGTGCTCGGTCCAATCGATGCCGGATTCCGCGAGGCGGTGGTTGAGGCCCTCCAGCGCCTCGAGCTCGCGCAGCAGGGCCGGGTTGGCGGCACAGGCAGCGTCGAGTTCCCTGCGTTCGGCGGCACTGAGGCCGCCGGCGAGGGCCGCAGCCATCAGTTCATCCTCGCGTGACGGCTGGTTCATCACTGTCCCTCCTCCTCATCGCCGATGGCCCTTCGCAGGGCCTTGAGTCCGTAATACATGCGGGTACGCAGCGTTGCCGCCGGCACTCCGGTGCGCTGCTCGAGCTCCGCGTAGGACATTCCGTTGAGCTGCACGGAAACAATCACGTCGCGGTGCTCCTGGCTGATGATGGCCAGGCCGCTTTGGAGCACCACCCTGTCCTCGATGGCGGACGCTCCGGTTTGGGGCGCTGCGGCCAGGTCCATCCGGGCATCCGGGACGGGAACGGGCCGCCGTTCGCGGGCCCGCAGCTCGTCGATGATGACGTTCCGGGCGATGGCAAACAACCAGGTCCGTTCCGTGCCCTTGGCGGGTTCGTACCGGTCCCTGGCCCGCCACGCCCGCACAAAAGTTTCCTGGACACACTCCTCAGCGGCGGCAGGGTCCCTGATGCAGTTGACCGCAAAACCGTACAGCGCGCTGCCATGCTCGGCAAAGGCGTCCCGTACGTTGAATGCGTCCATGGCGGGCCCGGACGGGGCCATCCACCTCTCGTCGGTCATGATCTGTCGCATCGTCGTCCGTCCGCAGGCCAGGTTGTTCTGCAGGGAATACGGTGCCGGGAGGTCCGGCGTTCACTGCCGAGGCAAGGAATCGCTGCGGTGCCGGTCCAGAAAACTTTCTTCGGCTGCCGGTGAACGCCCGCAGCCATTGGCGAGTATACCTTTTCACGCAGCCCGACCTCCGGGACTGCCTGCAGAGCAAAGGGACACGATGAACACGTTGGCCAAAAAACGGATTGCTGCATTCACGGGAACCGCGGGGGCTATGGCACTGGCTGCTGTTGTGGCGGCGGCTCCTGCCTCCGCTGAAACAACAGTTGACCGGCCTGATTCCTTCACCAGCATGTACACGGTCCAGGCCCTGCCGGAGAACGTGGTGGGACCGGATGGTGCGCCGGCGCCGGGGCAGCCGGGAGCGTGGGGCACCTTCAACTTCATGATCAATTCGGACCTGGACGTGATCTGCTACGACATCAGCCTGACCGGTGTCACCGGTCCGTACCAAAGCGCCGCCAAGACAGCCACGCATATCCACCAGGCCGTCCAGGGCAAAAACGGTCCGCCGCGGATTGCGTTCCCCAACCCGGTGGGCGACGGCAACTCCACCAGCTCAGGCTGCCTTAAAGGCCCCTTCACCACGGGCATCAAGGCTGACAACGGAGCGGATACCGGAGAGGGCTTCACTCTCAAGCAGCTGGAAGCCAACCCGTCCGGGTTCTCCGCCGACACCCACACGGCAGCGTTCGTCCCCGGCGCGGTCCGCGGGCAGTTGGCAGTGATGCCGGTGGGTGGCGTGGACACCGGAGTCGCCGCCGCCGCCGCTCCCGCCCAGCCGGCAGTGGCTGTCACGCTGGCGGCCGGGACCGTAGGCGTTGCGGCGCTGGGAACGTTCCTGCTGGTCAGGGCGCGGAACCGGACCAGCTAAAGCAGCAGGCTGCCCCGGGGATGGCCGGCATTGGGGGCCGGCCATCCCTCGCGGGTGCTAGATACCCAGGTCCATGGTGGTGGAGTAGATCTGCTTGGCAGGCGCGGCCGCCAGGATCTCACCGAGACTGCTGGCGCCTTCGGGCGTGGTGCGCCAGGCAGCGTAGTCGCTGTGGTCCTGGGTGGTGGCCCACTTCTCCACCACAAGGATGTGGCCCGGATCGGCATCGTCCACCAGGGCCTCGATCCCCTCATTACCAGGCCAGGCGCGTGTCGCCGCCAGCGTTTCGCTGAGGAAATGCCGGGCATCCGCCAGCCGGTCGGGAGCGATCCGGACTTCAAAATGAACAATCGTGGACATGTATTTCCTTCGGTTCGGTGCCCCGGCCGGTGATGCCGGCCCGTCAAAGATGCAACGGGGCAGGATGCGGTTTTCTTCCGTTGCGGAACATTCTGCCGGGCAGCCTTGCCCGTGACAGGTTTCATAAAAGTCGGCCCTTTGGTGGTGGCGTTGATAGCGTCGAAAGTGAGCGAGACCCACCATGACGCGGGCTGACTGATTGCGGAGCGCCCCGACGAGCCACGCAAACCCCGCCGTTCACACCAGCCTCAAAACTGAAATGGGACCCATTGAGCCAGAATTCGCAACCGCCCGCGCACGCCGCGGGACCCTCATCCGAAGAAACGCAGCAATCTCCTGCCGCCAACGCCGCGCCCGCCGCCGAAGCCAAAACCAGAGTCAACAAAACAGTCTTTTTTGGCTCCGCCATCGGCGTGGTGGCCATCGCACTGTGGGCCATCCTCGCCAAAGACAACGCAGACGCAGTGATCGGCTCCATGGTGGGCTGGGTGTCAACCAACATGGGCTGGTACTACTTCCTGATCGTCACCGCAGTGGTCGTTTTTGTCCTGGTGGCGGCGCTGTCGCGGGTCGGGAAAACGAAACTGGGCCCGGACCACTCCAAACCGCAGTTCGGGATGTTCACGTGGGCGGCCATGCTGTTCGCGGCGGGCATCGGCATCGACCTGATGTTCTTCTCGGTCTCCGAACCTGTCAGCCAGTACCTGGCCCCGCCGCAGGGCGAGGGCGGCACGGCTGAGGCGGCACGCCAGGCCCTGGTTTGGACGCTGTTCCATTACGGCATCACCGGCTGGGCGCTGTACGCGCTGATGGGCCTGGCCCTGGGCTACTTCTCCTACCGCCACAACCTGCCCCTCAGCATCCGCTCCGCGCTGTACCCGATCTTTGGCAAGAAGATTGAGGGGCCCATCGGGCACGCCGTGGATATCGCTGCGCTGCTGGGCACCATCTTCGGCATCGCGACGTCCCTGGGTATCGGCGT
Organism: Pseudarthrobacter sp. MEB009; assembly: GCF_030208875.1. Classification (NCBI taxonomy): domain Bacteria; kingdom Bacillati; phylum Actinomycetota; class Actinomycetes; order Micrococcales; family Micrococcaceae; genus Pseudarthrobacter; species Pseudarthrobacter sp. MEB009. The sequence goes on along the minus strand of NZ_JARVTC010000006.1, from coordinate 44,738 downwards.
CGTGCAGCTCAACTACGGGCTGAACTTTATGTTCGGAATCCCCGAAAACCTGGCGGTGCAGATCGGCCTGATCGCACTGTCGGTGGTGATGGCCACCGTTTCCGTGGTGTCCGGCGTCGAAAAGGGCATCCGGCGGCTGTCCGAACTGAACGTGATCCTGGCCGTCTGCCTGATGCTGTTCGTCCTGGTCACCGGCAAAACCAGCTTCCTGCTGGACGGGATCGTCCAGAACGTCGGCGACGTGATGAGCCGGTTCCCCGCCATGACCCTCGATACCTTCGCCTACGACAGGCCCACGGACTGGATGAACGCCTGGACACTGTTCTTCTGGGCCTGGTGGATCGCCTGGGCACCGTTTGTTGGCCTGTTCCTGGCCCGCATCTCCCGCGGGCGCACCATCCGCCAGTTTGTCCTGGGCACCATGACCGTGCCCTTCATCTTCATCGTCCTCTGGATCTCCATCTTCGGAAACTCCAGCCTGGACCTGATCATGAACGGCAACCTGGCCTTCGGCCAGGACGCCATGAGCCATCCGGAACGCGGCTTCTACAGCCTGCTGGCCCAGTACCCGGCAGTTCCGGTGACGGCCGCCGTCGCCACTTTCACGGGCCTGCTGTTCTACGTGACCTCCGCGGACTCCGGCGCCCTGGTGATGTCCAACTTCACGTCGCACCTGAAGGACGCGGACTCGGACGGCCCCGAATGGATGCGGGTGTTCTGGGCCGTTGCCACCGGCCTGCTGACCCTGGCCATGCTGACAGTGGGCGGTGTCACCACGCTGCAGAACGCCACAATTGTGATGGGCCTGCCGCTGTCCTTGCTGCTGGTGCTGATCATGCTGGGGTTGTACAAGGCGCTGAGGGTGGAAAACTCGCTCAACGACAGCTACCGCGCCAGCCTGCCCGGCATCATCACGGGGCGCTCCCTGGACCAGCGCGGCGGCCGGACCTGGCGGCAGCGGCTCACGCGGGCCATGAGCTACCCCGGGCGCAGGCAGACCACACGCTTCGCGGAAGCAGTGGCCATCCCGGCGCTGCAGGACGTCGAGGCCGAACTGAAGGCGCAGGGCGCGGAAACCGCGCTGACGGTAGCCACCGTGGAGGCCTGTGGCATCCAAAGCATCGACCTGCAGCTGGCCATGGGGGAGGAGCGGACGTTCAAGTACCAGATCTATCCGGTCCAGTACGAAACCCCCAGCTACGCCACCCGCCGCGCCGACCCGGACGACCACTACTACCGCATGGAGGTGTTTTCCCTGGAGGGCAGCCACGGCTACGACCTTATGGGCTACACCAAGGAACAGGTCATCACCGATGTCCTGGACCACTACGAGCAACACCTTGAATTCCTGCACCTGAACCGCGCAGCACCGGGCAACACGGTGCTCGTGGAGGATCAGGTCGCTAAAGACAACTGGGAATCAGACTTCGAAACGCAGGAGGAAACAAAATGAGCACCGAGACGCTATACATCGGCGGCACCTGGACCGCAGCATCCGACGGCGGCACCCGGGACATCCATTGCCCGGCCGACGGCGAATTGGTTGGCACAGTCTCCGAAGGCACCGCAGCGGATTCCACCCGCGCCGTGGAGGCTGCCCGGGCAGCCTTCGACTCAGGCGAATGGTCCGGCAAGTCGCCGCTGGAGCGCGGCACGTTCCTGATCAACGTGGCCAACCGGCTGCGGGAACGCAAGGACGAGTTCGCCCGCGCGGAAACGCTGGACACCGGCAAGCGCCTGGTGGAAAGCGAAATCGACATGGACGATATCGCCAACTGCTTCGAATACTTCGGCAAGCTCGCAGGCCAGGATTCGGGCCGGATGGTCGACGCCGGCAGCCCCACGGTGGTCAGCCGGATCGAGTACGAGCCCGTTGGCGTCTGCTCGCTGATCGCCCCCTGGAACTACCCGCTCCTGCAGGCTTCCTGGAAGATCGCCCCCGCCCTGGCCGCTGGCTGCAGCTTTGTCCTCAAGCCCAGCGAACTGACCCCGCACACCGCCATTCTGATGGTGGACGTGCTGCAGGAGCTGGGCCTGCCCGCCGGGGTGGCCAACCTGATCCTCGGCGCCGGCAAAACCGTGGGCACCGTCCTTTCCAGCCACCCGGACGTGGACCTGGTCTCCTTCACCGGCGGCCTGGAAACAGGAAAGACCATTGCCGCCTCCGCGGCCGGATCGGTGAAGAAGGTAGCGCTGGAACTGGGCGGCAAAAACCCCAACATCGTGTTTGCGGACGCCGATTTCGACGCCGCCCTGGACAACGCGCTCAACGCGGCCTTTGTACACTCCGGCCAGGTCTGCTCCGCCGGGGCCCGCCTGATCGTGGAGGAATCCATCGCCGAAGACTTCGTTGCGGAACTGGTGCGCCGGGCTGAGCAGATCCGCCTGGGCGGCCCCTTCGACCCCGCTGCAGAAACAGGTCCGCTGATCTCCGCAGCCCACCGCGACAAGGTCACCGCCTACGTGGACAAGGGCATCGCTGAAGGCGCCCGCCTGCGTTGCGGCGGCGCTTGGGGGACCGGGGACCTGGAGAAGGGCTTCTACTACCTGCCCACCATCCTCGACCAGGTCAAGAGCGGCATGTCCGTGGTGGTGGATGAGGCCTTCGGCCCCGTAGTCACCGTGGAAACCTTCAGCACCGAAGCGGAAGCCGTGCAGATCGGAAACGACACCCACTATGGGCTCGCCGGGGCCGTCTGGTCCCAGGACGCCGGAAAAACCCAGCGCGTGGCCCGCGCACTGCGCCACGGCACCATCTGGATCAACGACTTCCACCCCTACCTGCCGCAGGCCGAGTGGGGTGGCTTCGGCCAGTCCGGCGTCGGCCGGGAGCTGGGCCCCACCGGGCTCGCCGAGTACCAGGAAGCCAAGCACATCTACCAGAACACCGACCCGCAGGTCACCGGCTGGTTCGCTGACCACGCCGCCGCTACAGAGGGGAACTGAGATATTGAGCTCCGCAGTAAAGACTGACTTCGACTACATCGTGATCGGTGGCGGATCCGCCGGCGCCGCTGTTGCGTCCCGCCTCAGCGAGGACCCCGCGCTGGAGGTTGCCCTGGTGGAAGCCGGCCCGGACGACCGGGACCTGCCCGAAATCCTGCAGCTGGACCGCTGGATGGAACTGCTCGAATCCGGCTACGACTGGGACTACCCCATCGAGGAGCAGGAAAACGGCAACTCCTTTATGCGCCACGCCCGCGCCAAAGTGATGGGTGGCTGTTCAAGCCATAACTCCTGCATCGCCTTCTGGGCGCCCCGCGAAGACATCGACGACTGGGAGCAGAAGTTTGGCGCCACCGGCTGGAACTCCGAGCTGGCCTACCGGCTGTACAAGCAGCTGGAGACCAATGAGGACGCCGGCCCCGATGCACCGCACCACGGCGACAGCGGACCCGTGCACCTGATGAACGTCCCGGCGTCGGACCCCACCGGCCGTGCCCTCCTGGACGCCTGCGAACAGTCCGGGATCCCCAAGGTCCACTTCAACACCGGCGAGACCGTGATCAACGGTGCCGGGTTCTTCCAGATCAACCGGCAGGCTGACGGCACCCGGGCGTCGTCGTCCGTGTCCTACATCCACCCCATCATGGACCGGGCCAACTTCACGCTGCTGACCGGGCTGCGCGCCAAGGAGCTGACGTTCGACGCCGGCAACCGGTGCACGGGAGTGGCAGTGGTGGACAACGCGTTCGCTAAAACCCACCAGCTCACTGCGCGCGCAGAGGTGGTTGTTTCCACGGGCGCCATCGATTCGCCCAAGCTGCTGATGCTCTCCGGGATCGGACCGGCCGCCCAGCTGGCGGAGTTCGGCATCCCCGTCCGGGTGGACTCACCCGGTGTGGGCGAGCACCTGCAGGACCACCCCGAGGGTGTCATCCAATGGGAAGCCAAACAGCCCATGACGGAAACCTCCACCCAGTGGTGGGAAGCGGGCATCTTCACGCCCACGGAGGAGGGCCTGGACCGTCCCGACCTGATGTTCCACTACGGGTCCGTCCCGTTCGACATGCACACGCTCCGGCAGGGGTTTCCCACCACCGAGAACGGCTTCTGCCTCACTCCCAACGTCACCCACGCGCGCTCCCGCGGCACGGTCAAGCTCCGCAGCCGGGACTTCCGCGACAAACCCAGGGTTGACCCGCGGTACTTCACCGATCCCGAGGGACACGACATGCGCGTGATGATCGCCGGCATCCGCAAGGCCCGGGATATTGCTTCCCAGCCCGCGTTGGCGGAGTGGGTGGGCACCGAGCTGTACCCCGGCTCCGCCATCCAGACGGATGAGCAGATCGCCGGCTACATCCGCGCCACCCACAACACGGTTTACCACCCGGCCGGCACTGTGCGGATGGGGGCGCCGGAGGACGGGATGTCGCCGCTGGATCCCGAACTGCGGGTCAAGGGTGTCACCGGGCTCCGGGTCGCGGACGCTTCGGTGATGCCGGAACTGACCACGGTCAACCCCAACATCACCACCATGATGATCGGTGAGCGGTGCGCCGAGCTGGTCCGCGGGGCCCGGACGGCCTGACCGTGCGTTGACCTTAGGGTGCGGAGGGCAGGTACGACGGCGGGTCCCCGGGACCCGCCGTCGGCCCGTCTCAAAGGTGGGGAAACTCAGCGGGCCGAGGCGTCTTTTCCGGCCGGCAGGGCTTTCAGGCCTGCCGCGCAGGCGACGATCCCGGCGATGAACACCACTTTGACGATGCTGAAGGCCTCGGCGCCGGTGGCCATGGCCCAGCCGACGGTCAGAGCGGCCCCGATGCCCACCCACACGGCGTACGCGGTGCCCAGCGGGATGTGGCGGATGGCCAGGCCCAGGCCCACCATGCTGAGGGTGGCCGCCACAGCGAACACTGCGGTGGCAGCCGGCTCGGTGAAGCCGTTGGACAGGCCCAGGGCTGTGGCCCACACGGCTTCGAGGACCGCGGAGAGCAGCAGCAGTGGCCAGGCGAAGGACGCGCCGCGCATCACGCCACCACCTTCAGGCCAACCACGCACACGGCGATGCCGGTGAGCAGCAGCAGGCGGGCCGCCGTCGGGCGTTCAACTTTGGTGGCCATGGCGTAGGCGGAGGTGAGCACCACGCCTACGCCCACCCAGACGGCGTAGGCCGTGCCGGTGGGAATGGACTGCATGGCGATGGCCAGGCCGGCCATGCTGGCGGTGACGGCTGCGAGGAACACTGCGAGCGGCGCCAGCCTGCGCCGGCCGGTGGCGGTGAAGGCCTTGTTGAGGGCTGCGGCCCAGACGGCCTCCAGCGCTCCGGAGAAGATGAGGATAATCCACGACATGACGTATTCCTTTGGCCAGTCTTGTCGCGTGCCGGGTACTGAACCGTCGTCCGGAGGCTCAAGCGGTGGAGCCTTGCGGCAAGCCTAGCAACCCCGGATCGGGGGTGGCCAGTATTGGTGGCAAAGGTCACCAATGCGTGCCCCTCTCCCAACTGACTCGCAGTTGTTGTCGTTTTGAGGGCTCAAAACGACAACAACTGCTAGTCAGTTGGGGAGCGTTCCAGCCACGGGTCCGCAGCCCCAGGGGATGATCCTGTCCGCTCCGTCCCGCGTGGCCTCGATGATCCGGGCGTTGGCCTCATCCGGGCCCAGTGCCCAGGCTTCCGCCGCCGTCCTGTCCATCCCGAACTCCACATGCCGGTCCACCAGCCTGCCCAGCCGCACGGCGGGCGGCGTGTCAATGAACCACACCTCGTCCAGCTGCGCGCGGACCTCCGGCCAGGGCGCCTGCGAGGCGAGCAGGTAGTTCCCCTCGGTGATCACCAGGGAAACGGACGCGGGAACGCCGATGGAAGCCGCCACAGGCTCATCCAGGGTCCGCTGGAATTCGGGCGCATACACAACGTCTTCATCCCGCAGCACAAGCCGCCGCAGCAGCGAGAGGTACCCGCCGGCGTCGAACGTGTCCATGGAACCTTTGCGGTGCCGCAGCGGTGTGCCGTCGATGATGCTGTTCGCGAGGTGGAATCCGTCCATGGGGACCACTGCGGCGGCGTCGGGACCGAACTGGTGCTGCAGCCAGGCTGCGAACGTGGATTTGCCGGAACCGGGAGACCCCGTGATGCCCAGCATTGTGCGGCGGCGGCCTGACAACCGCTCCCGCAGGGAGGCCACTGCCAGCCGCGCTTCGGGTGAGTCCATAACAAAAGCCTAGGCCCCAGCCCAACTGACTGGCAGTTGTTGTCGTTTTCGAGGCTCAAAACGACAACAACTGCGAGTCAGTTGGGAGGGGCGGCGCCGGGCGGCGCGGGGCTGGGCCGAGGGGGTGGGCTTAGAGCGAGCCGCCCGCGGTTTCCGGGGCCGAGGCGTCCTGGCCGCTGTCGCCCACGGTTTCGCGGGCGATGAAGTTCTCGATGTCGAACAGGTTGTCCGCGCGCTCTGCAATGTTCAGCAACGTGGTCATGGACGCCACTTCCTCCACCTGCTCCTTCAGGAACCACAGCATAAACTGCTCACCGAGGGCGTCGTTCTCGCCGCGGGCGGCCCGGAACAGGGCCTCGATGTTGCGGGTGACTTCCTTTTCCTGCTCCAGCGCCAGGGCCAGGGGCTCGGTCACCGAAGAGAAGTCGTTGCGGACCGCGGGAACGCCGGGGATGGTGAACGGGATGTCCCGGTCCAGCATGTACTGCACCATCATCATGGCGTGGTTGCGCTCTTCCACGGACTGCCGGTAGAAGTAGCGGGCAAGCTGCGGGAGGTCTTCGTTGGCAAACCAGGTGGCCACCGCAATGTACTGCTGCGAGGCCGTGAACTCGTTGCCGATCTGGGTGGACAGGAGCGCGTTGAACGTGGAGGAAGTCATGGCTTGAGTCTAGGGTTCGGCCGCGCGGGCCAGCCAGTGTGGGAAGGCTCGGCTTGCGGAAGGAAAGGCTGGCCTACCTGCGGTAACGCTCAGACGGCGTCGACCGAGACCACAGCCAGGAAACCCCGCCCCAGGATTTCGGGGGAGCTTTCGTCGGCGCCCACCACGGCGTCGTACCGGCCCAGGTCCACAGGGCCGCCGCCCGCCACGCTGGCCGCTGCCTGCCCCTGCAGCAGCACGGCAAGCTGCCCCGCAAAAACGGGATGCGCACGCTTTTTGGACAGCTCAATGATGGAGGTGTACCCCTTGAACTTTCCGCTGCGGGTGATGACGTCGAGGTTGCGGATGTCGCCGGTGGGCAGCGAACCGGCGGCCGGTGCGCCGCCGTCGAACCGGAACGGGCGATACTTTTCCAGGGGATGGTCCGCTCCGTCCACCGTGAGCAGCAGCAGCTCACCTTCCACCACAGTGAGGACCCGCTCCATGCCCGGGAACGGGGAGAAATCACCGGCTTTGGTGACCTCGGCAATGCTCACCCGCCAGTCCCAGTCCTGGGCCGCCGCGCCCTGCGGGTGGCTGGCCAGGTCCCGGGTCACCCCGCCGCCGTTGCGCCAGGGGGTGGCCTTAAGGTCTGCGAAGCGGATGATCTGCATCAGCCCAGCCTAGTTCCCGGCAGCCGGCGGAGGTGCCATCGCGCATCGCGGGAAGGGGCCGTCCCTGCTACTCTCCACCCGGGGGACAACACGTAAACGTACCTGAAGGAGCCGGGAATGTTCGTCAAAGTGTGTGGTCTCAGCACGCCCGAATCGGTCCGCGAAGCAGTGGCGGCCGGGGCGGATGCCGTGGGGTTTGTCCTGACCGCCAGCCCAAGAGTGGTTTCGCCGTCCCAGGCGGCGGCGCTGCTCGCGGAGGTCCCGGCGGGTGTGACGCCCATCGGCGTGTTCCGTGACGAGCCGCTGGCGGATGCCGCCCCAATCGCCCGCGCGGCCGGCCTCGACTGGATCCAGCTGCACGGCACCAGGACCCGGGAAGACGTTGCCAAAGTGCACGACGCCGGCATGAAGGTGGTCCGGGCCATCACCCTGGGTGCCACTGCGGAAGAGTTCGAGGACTGGGGTGAGGACCTGCTCCTGATCGACGCCGCGGTCCCGGGCTCGGGTGAGTCGTGGGACTATGCTTCGGTGGCTGCCTTGCCGGTGCTTGCCGGCCGGTCCTGGCTGCTGGCCGGCGGACTGGACGCCGGCAACGTGGCTGCCGCCGCCGGGGCGGCGCAGGCCTGGGGTGTGGATGTTTCCTCCGGCGTGGAGGCGTCCCGCGGGGTCAAGGACCTGGCCAGGATCCGGGCCTTTGTCCACGCGGCCAAGCCCGGCGTCCGCACCTAGGTTTTTCAGGGATCGTTCAGGGTGGTCACCCACCGCGGAAGCCAACCCGTCGGGGGACAATGGACAGATGAAGACTCTGCTCAACATCATCTGGCTGGTATTCGGCGGGTTCTGGCTTGCCCTGGGCTACTTCGCGGCCGGGATCATCTGCTGCCTGCTGATCGTCACCATCCCGTGGGGGATCGCGTCGTTCCGCATTGCGGCCTACGCACTGTGGCCTTTCGGGCAGATGGTGGTGGACAAACCGGGCGGAAACGGGCCGTTCGCCCTGCTGGGCAACGTGATCTGGCTGCTGGTGGCCGGGATCTGGATCGCCATCGGCCATGTGGCCACCGCGATCGCGATGGCCGTCACCATCATCGGCATCCCGCTGGCCATCGCCAACCTCAAGCTCATCCCGGTGTCCCTGATGCCGCTGGGCAAGCAGATCGTGCCCAGCAACACCCCGTTCGTCCAGGCGTACCGGTAGGCCGCAGCTGGCTGGGCAGTGCAGCTAGCCTGGCATTTCGTCCGGCCGCAGGGCCCGCAGCACACAAAATTCGTTGCCGTCAGGATCGGCCATCACCACCCAGGTGACGTCCGGCCCCTGGCCCACGGAGACCTGCTTGGCGCCCAGGCCTTCCAGCCGGGCCACTTCGGCGTCCCGGTTCTCCGGCCGGAGGTCAAGGTGCAGCCTGTTTTTGGGTCCTTTGGCTTCGGGTACCTTCAGGAACAGCAGGTCCGGACTGACCCCGTCTTCGGGACTGCCCGCGGGCGGCTCCAGCACAATCTCGTCCGCCTCCTCGTAGGTCCGCCGCCAACCCAGGGCGGCTTCCCAGAAGGCTGCCGGGACCCGGGGATCGGTGGAATCAATGCAGACGGCTTGGATGCGCAGGCTCATCCGAGCAGTGTTGCACTGCCGGCGCAGGCCGTAAAGGACCACGCCGCCGAGGCAACCCGAGGGAACCGGTCAGGGCCGCCGGAAAATCCCGTCCGACAGGATGGCCACCGAGTCGCTGCCGTCCAGTTCGGCGGCGATATCCACATCCTCCGCAAAGCCCGCCCCCACCAGTTCACGGCCGCTGGAACAGCCGTGCAGCATCTCCCGGAGGCTTGGTTCGGCCGCTCCGAAGACCGCCGCCGCAGCAACCGCTTCCGGCGAATACCCGTGCCAGTCAAAGTCGCCTTCCTCGGGTCCGCCCCGGGAATTGTCCGCAGCAATCCTGGCGGGCCACTGCGCAGCCAGGGCGGTGAGGAACGCGCCGGCGCCGATCGCATCCTCCACGGCAGGGCGCAGGCTGCCATCGGGCCAGCGTTCACCGGCCGCAATCACGGCGATCACAGCGTCTGCCGGCAGGTTGGCTGCCACCCAGTCCGCAGTGGCGGCGGCGTTCCGCAAGCAAACAGCGGCAACCAGGGGCACTTCGCCTGCCAGCTGGTGGCACAGTTCGGAGCCGTTGGGGGATGGCAGTACCACCCGGCCCAGGGACTGCGCGGTCCGCAGGCTGGCGGGGGACAGGCTCAGCCCGCCGCCGTCACGCGGTCCGGCCAGCAGCGCATTATGGTGGGCAGCGAAATCCTCGGCGCCCGTATCCCGCCAGCGGTACGGAACAACCTCCGCGCCGCGGTCCAGGGCCACACTGACGCACGTGGTGAAGGAGAGGACGTCCACCACCACGGCGAGGTCGGTGCCGGGCGCAACCGTCGCGGCGCCGTCGTGACCCCACTCCAGCCTGACCATGAAAGGCAGTTGGCGGTGCGCCGCACTTGCGGTATGCACGTGGCGGGGGTTCGTTCCCGGTGCGTTCATGCCAGTTCTCCGTGCAGGTTCCGGTGCGCGGCGCCCAACCAAAGGTCCCTTGCGCGCCGTCCGTGGAACAAAGGCTCAAGGTCCAGGAGACGGCGGACGACGGCGGCCCGGCCGGCGGCGAAATCAGCGTCAGGCACGTGCGCGTAATCGAGCCGGACGGCGGCAAGGTACCGGGCGTATTCCGCCGGGTCGCCGCCAAGGACGGAAAGATCGGCATCACAGAGCAGCGCCCCGTCGGTGTCTCCGGCTTCGGGGCGGTGGTGGCTGGTCAGCAGGACCAGCCGGGCCACCTCCTCGACCTCGGCCGCCGGCAGCCCGGTGCCGCGGAGCCGGTCCAGGGCCAGCCGCGCCGACTCCTCTTCGTCCTGCCCGGGGATTCCCTGGTAGACGGCGTCGTGGAACCATGCGGCCAAAAGGACTGTCCTGGGAACAGCAGCCAGTTCGTTAAGGAGGTCCAGGGCTTCGAGGATGGACAGCAGATGGGTGCGGCCGTGATAGTGCCGGTGCGGTTCACTCCACCGGTCCAGCAGGTCCAGGAAGAGGGCGTCGTGGCCGGGCATAACGGCCTCCCAGCGGTCCTGAAGCGGGACCTTCAGGGACTTGTTCCGCTGCCGGGCGGGAATGCGCAGGCCGCTGGCAATGAGTTTGCGGACCAGGACCCTGGCTTCGACGGGCAAGGCGCCCGCCGCCACCAGGTCATCGAAGCGGCGCTCCGCCACGTCGTAGTGGTCGCCGTCGAATGCCCTTTCGGGAATACCGGCCGCGGCGGCAAAGGCGTGCAGTTCCGCCAGCGACCCATCCGAAACCAGATGGGAGAAGTGCGTCCCGTGCGCAGGCCAAAGCGGCGGGTCGATGTAGATGGCCATGACGGAAGTCTAGTAGGCCGGCTCCGGCGCCCAGCCTGCCAGCGCGCTCCCGGCTGCGTATTACAAGTTTGTCATAGCCCGTGACAAGAATAATAAAGACCGGTAGTCTCCGGAGGGGCGGACAGTCACCACCTCTTCCCGCCCGCCTACACCGAACCGACCTGGCGTCCCGACGACGGCTGCGCCAGGCATCCGCGAAGGAGCCACCGCTTTGAAACTCGCCAGGATTCTTGCCACCGCCGCCGCTGCCGCCGCACTGATGGGGCCGCTGCCGGCCCATGCTGCTCCGGCCGCCGGCGGAGACAGTGCCAGCCCGGACATCGCGGGCGGTGCCACCACGACGATTTCGGCGGCACCCTACGCGGCGCAGATTTCCTTCGACGCCACGGGGACCAATGTGGGCTGCACAGGCAGCCAGATCTCGGCGAACTGGGTCATCACCGCCAAGCACTGCGATTCCCCGTCGCTGCAGTCGGTGCGGCTGGGCACCACGTATCTGGAGACCGGCGGCACGGTGAAGACGGTTGCCGGCCGTTATGCCTCCAGCACGGGGGATGTCCTGCTCCTTAAGCTCTCCACCCCGCATTACGGCTCCTATGTGGGCCTGTCCGGCAGCGTCCCCGCCACCGGTGCTGCCGCCAAGGTCTATGGCTGGGGCGACCAGACCGAGGGCGCCGGAACCATGTCCTACACCTTCAAAACCGCGAACGTCACCGTGGCGGGCCAGGGCAGCGACACGTATGGGGGCGTCTCGGTGCGCACCCAGTCGCAATCCGGCCACACGCTGGGCGGCGACTCCGGCGGGCCCCTGGTGGTGAACGGCAAGCTGGTGGGTGTGTTGTCGACATCGAGCATTCTGCCCACACCCAACCCGTCAACGTTTACCCGCTACTACAACGACCACGCCTCGGTGGCCCGCAACCTCAGCTGGATCACCAGCGTCTCCGGGGTGGCTGGCTCGTAAGGCTCCGGAACAGAACCATCGGCGGCCGGCTCCCCCCAAGGGGCCGGCCGCCGTTTTGTCGCCGCCAGCCACGCTGGCGGCGCATGTTCGCTGAGGGCAGACGTTACTGCCGTCCGGATCGGCCTAAAAGGTTCCTTTCACAAAGTTGAGCGTTGTAGACTCAACTTAGAATTTCCGCCCCTGAAAGGAGCCCTCGTTGGACGTCAAATTCACCACCAAGAGCCAGGAGGCCCTCTCGGCCGCCGCCATGAACGCCTCCACCGCCGGAAACCCCCAGGTGGAGCCCGCCCACCTGCTCAAGGCGCTGATGGACCAGCGCGACAGCGTGGCTGTGGCGCTGCTGAAGGCAGCCGGCGCCGATCCTGATGCCGTCAGTGTGCAGGCCAGCAGCGCCATCAAGGCCCTGCCCGCAGCATCCGGCGGCTCCACCCAGCAGGCGCAGCTCTCCCGGCCGGCGCTGCAGGCAATCCAGAACGCCAACACCGAGGCCGAAAGCCTGGGCGATACCTACGTCTCCACCGAGGTGCTGCTGTTGGGACTTGCGGCCGGCAGCGACTCCGTCGGACGGATCCTGCGCGACGCCGGCGCCTCCCATGAAGCGCTGCGCGCCGCAGTGCCGGGAGTCCGCGGCGACCGGAAAGTCACCAGCCCGGATCCGGAGAACACGTTCCAGTCGCTCGAAAAATTCGGCACCGACCTCACCGCTATGGCACGGGCAGGCAAACTGGACCCGGTGATCGGGCGGGACACCGAAATCCGCCGGATCGTCCAGGTCCTGAGCCGCCGGACCAAAAACAACCCGGTCATCATTGGCGAGCCGGGCGTGGGCAAGACTGCCGTGGTGGAGGGCCTGGCGCAGCGTATGGTGGCCAACGACGTGCCGGAAAGCCTGCGCGGCAAGACCCTGATCTCCCTGGACCTTGCGTCCATGGTGGCCGGCGCCAAGTACCGCGGCGAGTTCGAGGAGCGGCTGAAAGCCGTCCTGGAGGAGATCCGGAACTCTGACGGCCAGATTGTCACGTTCATCGATGAAATCCATACGGTAGTGGGGGCGGGTGCCACCGGTGAGTCGTCAATGGATGCCGGCAACATGCTCAAGCCGATGCTGGCCCGGGGCGAACTGCGGCTGATCGGTGCGACCACCCTGGATGAGTACCGCGAGAACATCGAAAAGGACCCGGCCCTGGAACGCCGCTTCCAGCAGGTGTACGTGGGCGAGCCCAGCGTGGAGGACACCATTGGCATCCTCCGTGGCCTGAAGGCCCGCTATGAGGCCCACCACAAGGTGACCATCGCCGACTCCGCGCTGGTGGCCGCCGCCGGCCTGTCCAACCGCTACATTTCCGGCCGCCAGCTGCCGGACAAGGCCATTGACCTCGTGGACGAGGCCGCGTCCCGGCTGCGCATGGAAATTGACTCAGCACCGGTGGAAATCGACCAGCTGCGCCGCGCCGTGGACCGGCTGACCATGGAGGAACTGGCCCTTGCCAAGGAGACCGACCAGGCCTCGGTGGAACGCCTGGCCGCGTTGCGGGCTGACAAAGCCGACAAAACCGAGGAACTGGACGGCTTGAACGCCCGCTGGGATGCCGAGAAGGCGGGCCTGAACCGGGTGGGAGACCTCAAAGCCAAACTCGATGGGCTGCGGATAGCCGGCGAGAAGGCCAAACGCGAAAGCGACTGGGAGACCGCATCCCGGATCGAATACGGCGAAATCCCCGCCCTGGAGCACGAACTGAAGGCAGCCGCCGAAGCCGAGGCCGCAGTGACGGACAAGTCAGCCCAGATGGTGGCGGAGCAGGTTACCGCGGACGACATCGCCGAAGTCATCTCGGCCTGGACCGGCATCCCGGCAGGCCGGATGCTGCAGGGCGAAAGCCAGAAGCTGCTCCACATGGAGGACGAGCTGGGGCACCGCCTGATCGGGCAGCAGCAGGCCGTCACTGCGGTTTCGGACGCTGTCCGGCGGGCCCGGGCGGGCGTCAGCGACCCCAACCGCCCCACGGGATCGTTCCTGTTCCTGGGGCCAACCGGCGTGGGGAAAACGGAGCTGGCCAAAGCCCTGGCGGACTTCCTGTTCGACGACGAACGCGCCATGGTGCGCATCGATATGTCCGAGTACAGCGAGAAGCACTCCGTGTCGAGGCTGGTTGGCGCCCCGCCGGGATACGTGGGATACGAGGAGGGCGGCCAGCTGACCGAGGCCGTCCGGCGCCGGCCGTATTCAGTGGTGCTGCTTGATGAGGTGGAAAAAGCCCACCCCGAGGTCTTCGATATCCTCCTGCAGGTGCTGGACGACGGCCGCCTCACCGACGGGCAGGGCCGCACCGTGGACTTCCGCAACGTCATCCTGGTGCTGACCTCGAACCTCGGCAGCCAGTTCCTGGTGGACCAGGCCCTGGACCAGGACGCCAAGCGGAAGGCCGTGATGGCCACCGTAAACGCCGCCTTCAAACCCGAATTCCTGAACCGGCTGGATGAAGTGGTGCTGTTTGACCCACTGAACGTCGAGGAGCTGGCCCGGATTGTGGAGCTGCAGGTGGCGGAAATGGGCCGGCGGCTGCAGGACCGCCGCCTCACCCTGGAGGTCACCGAGGCCGCCAGGTCCTGGCTGGCGCTCTCCGGCTTCGACCCGGCCTACGGCGCCCGCCCGCTCCGCCGGCTGGTGCAGCGCGAGATCGGCGACCGGCTGGCCAAGGCCATCCTCTCCGGCGACATCAGCGATGGTGACACGGTGCTGGTGGATACCGCCGCCGACGTCGACGAGCTCACTGACGGGACCCTGGCTGCGCTCAGTGACCAGGGTGACGGAATTGTGGAGCAGGTCCGCGCCGGCCGCTTCGAAGGGGCCGGGCTTTCCGTGCGGCGGAAGGACTGAGGGCTACGGCAGCACGCTGGCATTGATGACATTGCCGGTGGCCGCCGTGACGTAGCAGTCCACCCGGCGGTCACCGGATGCCCAGCTGGTGCTGCTGGGGTAGCTGCGCTGGAACTCCAGCGTGTAGCCGTCGGCCGCCGGGGACAACCTGGCGGCCCTGCACGCCTCCTGCGCCTTGGCTTTGAGCGCGTCCGAGCCGGGGTAGGTGCCGTCGCCGGGGTAGCGGTACAGCGACACCAGCTGCGCCGAGTGGCCGGTGGTGCACGGCACAACAGTGGCCGTCAGGGCCTCGGGATCGAAGTCGCGGAAACAGTCGCCCAGCGCGTACCCGGCAGGCTCCACGCCTTCTTTCGGGGACTCCAATGCGGTGGGGGCCGGCGTGACCGCCGTTTCCAGGGCGCCGTCCTTGGTTGACCCGTTCGAATCCCGGCCGGAGTTCAGCCACAGCGCCAGCCATACCAGCCCGCCCACCACGAGCAGCAGGACGACGGCGAAGAACACCTTCCACAGGGTTGTCCGGTTGAGTGCCCGGTTCGGCAGCCGTGGTGCGTCAGCCGCGGGCGCCAGGTTGGGGCCCCCGACGGGGCTGCTGCCGCCGCCTGCCGAGGGCGTGCCGGAGGCGGGCGGGGTGGAAGGCCTGGGTGGGACATCCTGGTGGTTCACGGGGTGCACCTTCCTGCGTTTTCCGCACTGCGGGATCCGGTGCGGGCCGTCCCGGCAGCTGTTCTTAAGACTCTACCGAACAAAAAAGCGGGAAACCCGGGGGATCGGCAAGGGGGGGCTGCTGCGATCCGGCTGCGGAGGCCGCGGCTGGCAAGCAGTGGCAGCTTAAAGCATGTAATCTAGGGGTACGACAAATTGACCAAACATTCCGGGGCCTCACTAACGCCAATGGTGACCACCTCCGGTCCGAGTACAAAAGGGGGTCACGCCATGGGGCGCGGCCGTCAAAAGGCAAAAGCTACCAAACAGGCTCGGGACATTAAGTACTATTCCCCGAACACTGACTACACAGCTCTCCAGCGTGAGCTTAAGAGCTCTGAAGTCCGTGCGCCGAGCCGTTTCGCCAACGAACCGGTTGAACCGGACTATTCGGCCTACGTGGACAAGTACGCGGATGATTTGGAAGAAGACGACGACGGGGTACACACCCGCCGCATCGGCTAGTTGTCGCTTGCCGCTCCGGCCTTCGGGCCGCAGTGCTGTGACGCCGCCGCACAGCTGTTCCCGCACGCCCCGCGTGTGACCACAGCGGGTGCGGCGCTTCTTTTCCGGCACCCGGATCCAGAAGGATTCCCCGCGCCGGATGCAGTCAGCTGCCCGCCGCCGGCACCGTACCAACGGCTCGGGTGGCGGTTTTTTTGTGCCTGCCCGGGCGGCTCCGGAATCCGGACAAGGCGCCCGGCCGCTGTTGCGCAGTAAGAGAGCCGGCTCGGGTGGCGGTTTTTTTGTGCCTGCCCGAGCGGCTCCGGAATCCGGGCAAGGCTCCAGGCCGCAGTTGCGCCGCAGCAGCCCTGCTAAAGCTTCGCAGGGCTGCCGCAGCGCAACCGGAAGGTACCGGCCAGGCGGGGTCAGGCGTAGGCGTTGACCAGGCGGACGGCGCCGCCGTCCACGCCCTTGGCGCCCTGGACGTAATCCGGGCCGGTTTTGTCGACAGAGTCGGAGTCGGCCGCAACGGTGCCCATGACCCAGGCCGGCAGGCCACGGTCGTTGAGGCGGGCAACAGCGGCGTCAGCGGCCTGCGGTGAGACGATGGCCACCATGCCCACACCGAGGTTCAGGGTACGCTCGAGGTCCGCCAGCGGGACGTTGCCCAGCTCGGAGACCAGCTTGAAGATGGCGGGAAGTTCCCACGTGGCGCGGTCCACCGTGGCCACCAGGCCCTGCGGCAGGACCCGTGCCAGGTTTGCGGCGAGGCCACCGCCGGTTACGTGGCTGAAGCCGTGGACAGCTGCGCCGCCGCCGGCGGAGGCGCTGACCGGGAAGGTGCGGGCCAGGTCAAGGCAGTCCGCTGCGTAGACGCGGGTGGGCTCCAGTAGTTCCTCGCCCAGCGTGCGGCCCAGCTCGGAAACCTGGCGGTCCAGGGCCCAGCCGGCGTGGTTGATGACACGGCGGACCAGGGAGTAGCCGTTGGAGTGCAGGCCGGAGGACGCCATGCCGATCACCACGTCGCCGGCGCGGACCCGGTCCGGGCCCAGCAGCTGGTCGGCCTCGATCACGCCGGTGGCAGCACCTGCGACGTCGTATTCGTGCTCACCCAGCAGGCCCGGGTGCTCGGCGGTCTCGCCGCCCACCAGTGCGGTGCCCGCCACGGAGCAGGCAGCAGCGATGCCCCGGACGATGTCGGCGATGCGTTCCGGCACCACCTTGCCGCAGGCGATGTAATCGGTCATAAACAGCGGTTCGGCGCCCACCACCACGATGTCGTCCACCACCATGCCCACCAGGTCGAACCCGATGGTGTCGTGGATGTCCATGGCCTGGGCGATGGCCACCTTGGTGCCGACACCGTCCGTGGACGTGGCCAGCAGCGGCTTTTTGTAAGTCAGCAGCTTCGAGACGTCGTAGAGGCCGGCGAAGCCGCCCACCCCGCCGATCACCGAGGAGTTGTGGGTGGCCTTGATGGCACCCTTCATAAGCTCGACGGCGCGGTCGCCGGCTTCAACGTCCACACCTGCGGAGGCGTAGGTGATCTGTCCCTGCTTCTCAGAAGCGGGCCCGGCGGCGGTGTTGGCGGAAGTCATACGGACTCTTTCTTGTCGGCGCCGGCGGCGCTGGCGTGTACGTCAGGCACCATGTCGGCTTCGGTCAGCAGGTTCTCAAATTCGGCGTCCGGGCCGGGATCGCAGCCGGTGGCGCCTGCCTTCTCGGCGGGGTCGTTGTGGGAATCGACGGCCAGGGCTGCAGTCTCGCCGGGAAGGGCGGACGACGACGGCGCGAGGCCACCCAGGTCCGTCCGTTCCAGCAGGTTCTTGCCCAGTTTGTCCGAACCAGGCAGCTCGATGGGGTACTTGCCGGTGAAGCAGGCGGTGCAGAGGCGTTCCCGCGGCTGGCGGGTGGCTCCGATCATGCCGTCCTCGGAGATGTAGGCCAGCGAATCGGCGCCAATGGCCTGGGAAATCTCGTCGATGGTGGCGCCGTTGGCGATCAGCTCCGCGCGGGAGGCGAAGTCGATGCCGTAGAAGCAGGGCCACTGGACGGGCGGGGAGGAGATCTTTACGTGCACGGAGGCGGCGCCGGCTTCGCGGAGCATCCTGACGATGGCCCGCTGGGTGTTGCCGCGGACGATCGAGTCGTCCACCACCACCACACGCTTGCCGCGGATCACGGATTCCAGGGCATTGAGCTTGAGCCGGATACCCAGCTGCCGCAGCGTCTGCGACGGCTGGATGAAGGTCCGCCCCACATAGGAGTTCTTGACGAAACCGTGCGCGAAGGGGATGCCGGATTCCTCGGCGTAGCCCACCGCGGCGGGGGTCCCGGATTCGGGGACCGGGATCACGATGTCGGCCTCCTGGGTGTTTTCGCGGGCCAGCTGGCGGCCCATCTCCACCCGGGACTCATAGACGGAACGGCCCGCGATGGCGGCGTCCGGACGGGCAAGGTAGACGTATTCGAAAACGCAACCGGCCGGCGTCGGCTCCGCAAAGCGCTGGGACCGCACGCCTTCCTCGTCGATGGCGATGAATTCGCCCGGCTCGATCTCGCGGATGAAGCTGGCGCCCACGGTGGCCAGGGCCGACTGTTCGGAGGCCACCACCCAGCCGCGCTCCAGCCGGCCCAGGACCAGCGGGCGGATGCCGTAGGTGTCGCGGGCTGCGTAGAGGGTGCCTTCGTCCATAAACACAAAGCAGAAGCCGCCCTTGATCTTGGGCAGCAGCTCGATTGCCGTCTGCTCAAGGGTCTTTCCGGCTTCGCCTTCAAGCAGCGCGGTGACCAGGGCGGTGTCCGAGGTGTTGCCCTGCTTCATCTCGCCGCTGAGCTGGCCGCCATTGCGCTCACTGATCATGGCGTTGAGCTCGGCCGTGTTGGTCAGGTTGCCGTTGTGGGCCAGTGCCACGGTGCCCGTGGCGGTGGCGCCAAGGGTGGGCTGGGCGTTGGCCCAGTGGCTGGCGCCCGTAGTGGAATAACGGCAGTGGCCGACGGCCAGGTGCCCTGTCAGGGTATTCAACGTCGTCTCGTCAAAGACCTGGGATACCAGGCCCATGTCCTTGTAGACGTTGATGCGTTTGCCGTCGCTGGTAGCGATGCCGGCGGACTCCTGTCCGCGGTGCTGCAACGCATACAGCCCGTAGTAGGTGAGTTTTGCTACTTCTTCACCTGGTGCCCAGACTCCGAAGACGCCACAAGCGTCCTGCGGGCCTTTTTCGCCAGGGAGAAGATCATGGGAAAGTTTTCCATCGCCGCGTGCCACTGGTCGATTATCTCATGAGATGGGGTAGGAGATTTCCGGTGGCCCGTTTATGACTGCGGATCGGTGTCCGGCTCGGAATCCGGCACGGCCTCCACCGTTGCGCGCTGCTGCCGCTTCACGCTGCGGCGGTCCAGGACCAGGGCCAGCACGGCGCCCAGGATTGCGCCGCCGGCGCCGAACATCACCATAAAGAAGCCAAACACGGCGCCCGGATCGAAGCTCTGGTCACCGGGCAGGCCGTACGCCACCACCGCGGCGGCGCCGGCGCCCACCAGTGCCCCCAGGATCAGGAACGGCACATACTTGGGTGCACGGCGGACGGTTACTTCCCGCCGCTCGGCCGGGGGTTGGTTCAAAGACATGCCATCAAGCCTACATTCGCTCCCCCGTTGCCCTATCACTTATGGCTCCTAAAACCGACGGATGGCGACCATAAGTGATAGCGCAACGGGCGGGTATCAGCTGCCGCGGTACGTGGAGTACGCGAAGGGGCTCAGGAGGAGCGGCACGTGGTAGTGCTCGGGCCCGGAGACTTCAAAAACCAGGTCCACCTCGGGGAAGAACGTTGCCGTCGCCAGCCCGGCGTAATAGGAGCCGGTGGCAAAGTTGAGCCGGTAGTGCCCGGGTTCGAGCTGCCCGGGTCCCAGGTCCTTGGCCCTGCCGTCGGCGTCGGTGGTGGAGCGGGCCAGCTCCTGCCAGGTTCCGGCGTCCTTTGCATAGAGCACGACGGCGACTCCCGCCGCGGGGCGGCCGGCGCCGGTGTCCAGGATGTGGGTGGTGACGTGGGAGACGCTCACTCGCTGATCAGTCCTTCGAGCCGAAGTACGGCAATCTCGCGCAGCTGCTGCGCCACAATGGTGTCTTCCTCGGCGGGGGAGTTGGCAAGCCGGCGGTTCAGGGAATCAAGGATCTCCGGGGCGGTGCGTCCGGCCGCGCGGATCAGGAAGACCCGGCCGAACTTCTCCTCGTACTCCCTGTTGCCGTGGGCGAGGGCTGTCGCGGCGTCGGCGTCGGCAGGGTCCACCCCGGCCTGTTCGGACCGGGACATGGCCGCTTCGGTTCCGGCCGCCGTCGGGCGTTCCCCGATCCGCGGGTGGTGGGCGAGGGCAGCTTCGACCTCGGCGGCGCTGAATGGATCGGCCGCCGAGGAGGCGAACTCGAGGAGGGCGGCCTTGGACGCGAAGGGGCGGGCCGCGGCCACGGCGTCCACCCAGCGTGTGACGTCGACGCAGGGCCGGAGGGTGGTGGCGGCGGCGGAGGGATCCGCGGCGTTAAATTCGGCAAGCTTCATGCTGGCTGCTTCCTTGGAATGCTGGCATCCATGGTGACGGCTATGCGGAGGCCGGAGTTCCCGGCACCCATCGGCTTGCGCACGCCAGGCTTCCGCATCATGGAACTGTTATTTCAGCATACGTAATATTGAAGGCCAGGGTGCGGTGCCGTGTCAAGAGGCTACAGCAAGGCGTCCGGGCATTGGGTATCATCACCGGAAGGGGCCTTGCCCCGTTGGCAACAACTTGGGGAGCAACTGAAACATGAACGGGACAGCTGTGCAGATGCTGACCGGTGACGACGCGGTGCGTGACTCTGACCTGCAGGAATACGGACTGCTGCCGAAAAGCGGCACCAAAGTTCCGGCCCTCCTGGACGGCCGGGCGCAGACTTCGCTGGACAATCTTGTCCGGCTGGCGGCGTCGCTTTGCGGGGTGCCGTACAGCGTCGTCAACATCATCACCGCCGATCAGCAACTGCAGATCGCCGCTTCAGGCGTGAACGCCGGGATCTGCTCCCGCGAGGACTCGATGTGCGCGGCCGTTTTCCTCAGTGGATCAACCACGGTGGTTCAGGACGCGTCCACGGATCCGAGGTTCGCGGGCAACCCCTTTGTGACAGGTGAAATTGCCGAAGTGCGTTTCTACGCATCGGTCCCGCTGGAGACGTCGGAAGGGCTGGTGCTGGGCTCGCTGTGCGTCTTTTCCGACCAGATGCACGCGCCGTCCGTGGAACAGATCGACCTCTTGGAGGTGCTGGCCCGGCAGGTGGTTGAACTCCTGGAACTGCAGCACCGCACGCTGCAGCTTAACAATGCCCTCGAGGAGCTGCAGCGCAGCAACACCATGCTGGCGGAATTTGCCGGCCGCGTCAGCCACGACCTGCGGACCCCGCTCACCACCATCCTGGGCTACGTGGAGCTGGCGGAGGACGACCCCGATATCCCGGCGGGCCACCCGGCGGCCGAGTACCTGGACTACATCGGCAGCGGCGGCCGCAGGATGCTGGGCACCCTGGAGGACGTGCTGAACTACTCCCGGGCCAACGGCGCCTTGAACCGCGAGCGGGTGTCATTGCTGGCCGTGGCCGCCGAAGCCGCCCAGGACCTGGGCCTGGATCTTGGCGGGGCCAGCGGCATCACCTGCGAGGACGCGGAAATGTTCGCCGACAGGGCGCAGCTGCGGACCCTGGTCCAGAACCTCCTGGCCAACTCCCTGAACTACAGCAGCAGCAGCCGGGAGCTCCAGGTGCTCATCAGCGCCACCAGGAAGGCCCGGGGCGTCATCCTGCACGTCGCGGACAACGGCAAGGGCATCAGCCCCGAAGACCGGGAACGGGCAGTGGAGCCGCTGGTCCGCCTCCGGCGGCCGGGCGACGGCGCGGGAACCGGACTGGGTCTGGCCACCTGCGAGCGCATCGCCCAGGCCCACGGCGGGGACCTGCTGATCAGCGGGACACCGGGCGGCGGCGCCACGGTGTCGGTGCTGTTCCCAACGGGTAACTAGGGCCGGCCGGCTCCCGGCGCCCAGCAGGCGCCCGGTCCTGGCGAGCCCGGGACCGGGCGCGGACTAAGTCTGTGCCGATGTCCGGGACAGTACCCAGGTGTTGGTGCCGTCCTGCCGCTCAAAGGTCACGGTGGTCACGAGGGCCTGGATCAGCGCGAGCCCGCGGCCGGACTCGGCTTCCTCGCCGGGGGTGGCCGGTTCCATCGGGCCGAACGGCGGCTTGGCGTTGAAGGCGCTCACACGGGCCTGCAGGAAGGTGGGCTGGACGGTGATGTCCACGCCCAGCTCCACGGCGTCCCGGCCGGCCGGCTCGGCATGCTGGACGATGTTGGACGCGGACTCGATGACCGCCGTCGTAAAGGTCATCTGGTCCATGTCGTGCACAAAGGGGACGTCCAGCCAGAGGCTGTCCAGGTCGTTGTGGACGGACTCGATGGCGTCGTCGGCGGCGGGCCCGCGGAAGCTGCGGGAGGCGAGGACCTCAGTCATTGCCGAACGCCTGCTCGGCGGAAGGGTAGGCCGTGAGGACCTTGTCCATGCTGGTGAGCTCCAGGACCATCCGGACCTGCGGCTGGACCGCGGCGATGCGGAGGTCGCCGCCGGCCTGCCGTGCGGCCTTGAGGCAGCCGATGAGCGCGCCAAGGCCTGAGGAGTCCATAAAGGCAGTGTTTTCGAGGTTGACCACAATCCGGTTGGACCCGCCGGCGATCACATCGGTGACGAACTCGCGCAGCTTGGGGGCAGAGACCATGTTCAGCCGCCCGTCCGCCTTCACTTCCGCATACGAGTCCTTGACCTCATAGCTAAATTCCATCAGGATTCCCTCTCTGTTGCTGCAGGTTCTGCGGCCGGTTCGTAACCCTTGTAGAGCACGGCGCGGACCAGGATACTCATCACCACCAGGTCGAAGATGACCCAGGCGACGTTGACCAGTGTGCCCAGCGGTTCCGCCAGGCCGGTGGCAAGGCGGATGATTCCGACGACGGCGGCCACCGCCAGCAGGATCGCCACCACAATCTGGGGCTGGATCAGGCTCCAGCTGGGACCACCGCTTTGGCGGTTCTTGGGGGTGACGGCGAACCCGAGGGGACGGCCGAACCAGACGTTCCGGGCCGCCGTCGAGCAGGCCTTGATCCACGTTGGGAACAGCGCCAGGCTGTACTGCTGGCCCCGCCAGGTGGGGATGCCGCGGCCGGCCACGGCGAACAGGATCTGGTTGACCACCATAAAGGGGATAAAGCGGATGAAGAAGTCCCAGCTGAGGCTGGTGACCGGCAGGATGCCCAGCAGGAGGTAGATGATGGGGGCCGCGAAGTAGATGACTGCCGCGTAGCCGCTCAGGTACGTCCACATGGTGGCGAAGTACATCAGCCGCTGGCCAAGCTTCAGGCCCTTCTGCACCAGCGGGTTTTCCCGGAGCAGCACCTGGATGGTGCCCTGGGCCCAGCGGAGCCGCTGCGTCAGCATGGTCTGCAGGTCCTCCGGCGCGAGGCCGTAGGCCAGCACCTCGTGGTGGTAGACGCTCTCCCAGCCCATGCCGTGCATCCGCATCGCCGTGGCCATGTCCTCGGTGACGGAGATGGTGGCCAGCGGCATCACGGGCTGGGCCTCGTCGTTGCGTTCCACGGACAGCGCGTCGAGGACCGCCTGGACTGATTCCAGGGCGCCCAGCGGGGACCAGTCGCGGGCGGACATCCGCTGCACGGCATCGTCCGCAACGACCGGGACCCCGGAGTCGCCCACGTGGGCGAGTTCCATGGCGGCGATCTCCTCAAGGTCGGACTGCAGCGCTTCGACGTCCGCCAGCACCAGGGTCTGCACGGCGCTGTCCACCCGGCGCCGGACCCGGTAGGTGAGCTCGCTGAGGGACTGGCCGTCGTCGAGCTGCCGTTGGGCCTCGACGGTGGCCGCTTCAACTTCGTCAAGGACCTGGGCCACCAGGGGCGCTTGCACGTCAGCGGATTTCCGGGCCTGCCGGATGGCGGAGCGGGATGCTGCCAGGGCCCGGCGGATGCTCTTCTCGGTTTCCTTGACGTACCCCACCAGGCCCAGCTGCATCAGGGCCTCGCGGCGCAGGATGGCGTTGGAGCCGCAGAAGAAGGCAGCGTTCCAGCCGTCCTTGCCCTGCTGGATGGGCCCGTAAAAGAGGGGCGCCTGGCTGCCCAGGGGGTCGCTGGCGGGGACGTTGCTGAAGTACTGCGGGGTCTGGACCAGGGCGACTTTGTCGCTGGTGAAGTAACCCAGCGTCTTTTCCAGGATGTCCGGTTCCGGGATCTGGTCCGCGTCCAGGATGAGCAGGAACTCGCCGTGGGTAACCATCAGCGCGTTGTTCAGGTTGCCGGCCTTGGCGTGGCGGGGAACGTTGGCGGTCCAGTCCCCGCTGCGGGTCACGTAGCCCAGCCCGTGCTCCTCGGCCAGGGCCTTGAGTTCCGG
Source organism: Pseudarthrobacter sp. MEB009 (assembly GCF_030208875.1). Lineage (NCBI taxonomy): Bacteria > Bacillati > Actinomycetota > Actinomycetes > Micrococcales > Micrococcaceae > Pseudarthrobacter > Pseudarthrobacter sp. MEB009. Next base: position 20,416 of record NZ_JARVTC010000006.1, on the reverse strand, counting down.
GCGGGCGCCGTCGTCCAGGATCCAGGTGCTGTGCGGGTGCCTGATCCGCTGCGCAGCAAGGGCCGTGGTCATCACCATGTCCAGGTCTTCGTTGTACGTGGTGATAAAAACATCAACGGTGGCGTCCGCGGGCGCCACCGGGGCGGCCTTGCGGAGCTTCAGCCGCCAGACGGTCATGCCGAACAGCATCACGTCGATCAGGCTGTAGGTTTCCGCGATCACCAGGGGCAGCGCAATCCACCAGGCTTCCCAGTTCAAGGACGCCATCCAGCGCCAGCCGATGTAGTTCAGCCCCGTGATGACGGTCAGCACCACCACCAGCCGGGTCCAGAACCGGGTCATGCCGCCGCACCTTCGGGCAGCCGCCGGACCACCACCACGGTGACGTCGTCCTCGGCGGTATCGGCGGGGGCCAGGGCCATGATGGCGCCGCTGGCGGACTGGGCCGATTCCTGGTTCTGCGCCGCTTCGAGCACGGCGGCGGTGAACGCTTCCACGGACTCGAAGACATCCAGGACGCCGTCGCTCACCACCACCAGGGAGTCACCGGGCGCCAGGAGCAGGTCCGACTGCGGCCATTGGGTTCCCGCCCAGGCACCCACGGGCGGTCCTCCGGAGGGAAGCCGGCGGGCCGTGCCGCCGGCCTGGATGTGCAGCGCGAGTCCGTGCCCGGCATCCACGTAGCTGACGGTCCCGGTGGCAGCGGCCAGCCGGGCGTGGAACAGGGTGACAAAGGAATTGGAGGAGTCCAGGTCCGTGGCGATCGCCTTGCTGGCGGCGGCGAACGCGCCATCCAGGTCCTGCCGGCGGCCGGTGGAGCGCATCACGGCCCGGACGGTGGCGGCGATCAGGGCGGCGCCCATGCCCTTGCCCATGGCGTCCGCGAAGGTCAGGTGCAGGCCGTCAGGGGTCTGGTACCAGTCGTAGAAGTCCCCGCCAACGCTGCGGGAGGGCCTGAACAGGCCGGCGACGTCATAGCCCGCCACCCGGATGTCTTCCTTGGGCAGCAGGCTTTGCTGCACTTCGGTGGCCCTTTGCAGTTCGCTCCGGGACGCCGAATCGGCCTCGGCGGAGGGCCTGCGCCGGAACAGGGCGTTGATCCGGGACTGCAGTTCGCGGGGGCTGAAGGGTTTGCTGATGTATTCGTCGGCGCCGTTGTCCAGGCCGGTCAGTTTGTCCAGTTCATCGGCGCGTGCGGTGAGCATCACGATGAAGGCATCGGAAAACTCGCGGAGCAACTTGCAGACTTCCAGCCCGTCGATGTCCGGCAGGTTCAGGTCGAGGGTGACCAGGTCAGGCTGTTGCAGGCGGACTTCGGCCACGCCGGCCATCCCGGTGCCGGCATGAGTGACCTCGAACCCCTGCTTGGCCAGGACCCGGACCAGCAGGCCGCGGATGTCGGGGTCATCCTCGATGACGACGGCACGGCGGAGTTCGGTGGGAGAGACCATAGGTCTACTTCTACCGCATTAAGGCCCGCGCGGCATGCAAAGTGCCCCTACCGCACCGAAATCGTAGTAACGGTGCCGGGCCCGGCGCGGAGGCGGCAGGGAGTCTTGTGGCAATCTTTGCGTCCGCTTGGCCTGACGTTGAGCCTGGGCGGAGACACTCGGATCCTGGCGCAGCTTTCCTGCAGACCGGGCCGACGGCGGCCCCACCTGAAGCTGGGCCGCTTGGGGAAGGGGCGGGACAGCCATGGGAAAGAACAGGAACCAGCGGACCACGGTGGGTAGCCGGGCAAAACTGGCGGACACGCAGCCGACGGCGGCCGGCGGGCCCGGCGCCGCGAGTGCGGCCGGAGCGCCAGGCGGCAGCCCGGCGTCGGCCGCTGCCCGGCTGCCGGTTGAGGCCGGGCAACAACCGCAGAAGGCCGGTGGCCGCCATGCGGCGCCCGGAATCCACGACGAAACCGCAGCGGAAGGCACTGCCTTGCCGGGGCGGAACCCCCGGCACGCTGGCGCCTCCGAAGGGACGGGTGCGCAGGCAGGTCCTGGGCCCGCGCCGGCGATGGCCGGCGGGAACGGCCCCGCCGCAGATGCCCCGGGGCCGGGTGGGCCGCCCAGGGCCGGTGGGAAGTTGCAGGCGCTCCGGCGGCTCTTCTCCCACTCCCGCAGGGTGCGGGCAGCGGCGAAGGCCCTGTCGCGGGCGCTGGCCGAGTCCCGTGAGGTTTCCAGCTGGCCGGGTGACCGGCTGATGGTGGGCGCGGAGATCTCGGACCGGGTGGAACTGCTGACGCGCCGGCTGAAGCTTGAGACAGAGGCGCACCACCGGTTCGCGGAACCCTTCAGGTCTCCGGGCGGGAGCCGTTCCATCCCGGCGCTCTAGGTGGCACACTTGGAGGCAATCGAGTGGCTGGGGCGTACCGGGTCAGGAGATTGCCGTGGACTATACGGGGTGGGCTTACTTCATCGCCGGGCTGATCACGGCTGATGCCCTCCTGCTGGCCTTGTGGGCCATCGACGAGGACTGGCCGGGCAAATGGTGGAAGAAGCCGTGACCGGCGGTCCTGTCAGTCAAGGTCCAACCGCATCAGGACCCGTGGAAATCCGTTGAGCACGGACGTGGTGTCCGCGGCCTTTCGGAATCCCGCGTCGGCGAACAGCTTCCGCGTCCCCACGTACGCCATGGTGAGGTCCACCTTGGCGCCGGCGTTGTCCACCGGGTAGCCCTCGATGGCTGGCGCCCCGTAGCTCCGGGCCAGGTCCACTGCCCCTGCCAGCAGCGCGTGGGAGATGCCCTTCTTCCGGTGCCCGGGCCGCACCCGGATGCACCAGACGGACCATACCGCCAGTTCGTCCACGTGCGGGATCCGCCGGTTCCCGGCAAAGCTGGTGTCCGCGCGGGGGTGCACCGCTGCCCACCCCACTGCCTCGCCGCCGTCGTACGCCAGGACACCCGGCGGCGGGTCCTGGCGCACCAGCGTCCGGACCAGGTCGCCGCGTTCAGTCCCGTGCAGCTGCTGGTTCTCCTTCGATGGGATGCGGTAGCTCAGGCACCAGCACACGTTGGCATCGGGCCGCTTGGGCCCCACCATGGTCCGGACATCGTCGAAAACGGTCGCCGGACGGACCTCGATCGCCATCCGGCCATCCTGCCACCGGGCCTGCGGCCGGGCAACAGCCGGGGTGGGCGCGGAGGGAACAGCAACGGGTGATCGGCGCCTGGATCCTTCTCGGCGGGTCGGGGATGGTTTTCAACTGTCCCGGGTGTGCTGCGCCCCGCCTGAGCCCGCCCCATTCCGGCGGTAGGCAAAACCCCGCAGGGTGCAGCGTGACGGGGCTTCCTGCGAAGGGCTGCCAGTCACCATATACTCCGAACATGCTAATTGTGCTCCCAGTCCAAGGCGCCCACGCCCAAAAGCCAGCCCCCAGCCACCTTGGGGACCAGCTGTGAGCGGGGGCCTGGTTGCGCTCCTTGATGACGTGGCCGCGCTGGCCCGCATCGCCGCCGCGTCCGTGGACGACATAGCCGCGGGCGCCGCCAAGGCCGGGGCCAAAGCCGCCGGTGTGGTCATCGACGACGCCGCAGTCACCCCGCAGTACGTCTCCGGGGCCGATCCGTCCCGCGAATTGCCCATGATCAAGCGGATTTTCTGGGGTTCGCTCCGGAACAAGCTGCTCATCATCCTGCCGGCGCTGCTGCTTATCAGCGCCTTTATCCCCGCGGTGATCCCGTTCATCCTGATGCTGGGCGGAACGTACCTCTGCTACGAGGGTGCCGAGAAGGTCTGGCACAAGTTCTTCGGCCACCACGCGGCTGCCGAAGACCAACCTGCGGTTGACCGGGGACCCGGGGCCGAAGCAAAGGTGGTCAAGGGCGCCATCACCACCGACTTCATCCTGTCCTGCGAGATTATGGTCATCTCCATGACCGAAGTGGCCGATGAGTCACTGTGGGTCCGGGCCCTCATCCTGGTGGTTGTTGCGTTTGCGATCACGGTCCTCGTTTACGGCGCCGTGGCGCTGATCGTCAAAATGGACGACATCGGGCTGCACCTGAGCGCCAAGGACTCGGCCGGTTCCAAGCGTTTCGGCGGACTGCTGGTCAAGGGGATGCCTGCGGTCCTGGCTACCATCACCCTGGTGGGGACAGTGGCCATGCTGTGGGTCGGTGGCCACATCATGGTGCAGGGCGCGCACGATCTCGGCTGGCACCAGCCCTACGACCTGATCCACACCCTGGAGGCCCCTTTCGCGGGGATCGCGGTGGTGGGCGGCTTCCTGGGCTGGTTGGTGAACACGCTGTGCTCCGCCGTCGTGGGGCTGGCGTGGGGCCTGCTGGTGATGGTTGTGGTGCAGCCGCTCCTGAAGGCACTGCCCTTCGGCAAAGGCAAAAACGATGACGCGCACGGGGAAGGCGACGCCCACTCGGCGGCCGCCGGCCATCAGGCGGCGGAACGGGACTCCGGCCACATGCCGTAAGCTTCGGCACACCGAAAACGCCCTCCTCCTTTCTGGAAAATTCCAGGAAGGAGGAGGCGTTGTGGTGTGCGGGCCGGGCGTCAGCCGCGCAGGGTAGTCTTCCCTGCCCGGCACTTCAGCGGGGGCTGAAGCCCATCTTCGCGCTGATGGCCAGGCCGGCTTCCCGCAGGTCCGCAATGAGCGCGGGGTCGTCCTCCGGCATAAACCGGAACGCCGGGCCGGAGATGCTCAGGGCTGCGATGACCTTGCCTACGTGGTTGTAGACGGGCACGGCCATGGCGGTCAGGCCAAGTTCGAACTCTTCATGAACCACCGCGTAGCCGTTGCGGGAGACCCCCAGCAGTTGCTTTTCCAGTTCCGCGCGGTTGGTGATGGTGAGCGGCGTACGGGCTGACAGGCCCACCGTCCTTAATATTTGCTCCCGCTCATCCGCGGAGAGGCCGGCGAGCAGGACCTTGCCGCTTGAGGTGGCATGCAGGGGTGTCAGGCTGCCCACCCAGTCGTAGGTGGCGAGGGTTGACGGCCCCATGGCCTGGTCCACGTTGACGGCATAGTTGGAGCGCAGCACGGCCAGATTCACCGTTTCCTTGTGGTCCGCGGCGAGTTTTTCCAGGATGGACCCGGCCTCGTGCACCAGGCTGAGCCGCCCGGGAATGGAGGCTGCCAGCCGCAGGATGCCAAAGCCCAGCTGGTACTTCCCGCGCTCGCTGTTCTGGCGGACCATTTCCCGGCCCACCAGTGACCCAACCAGCCTTGAGACCGTTGACTTGTGGATGCCCATTTGCTCGGCGATCTCGGTGACGCCGGCGTCACCTTGCCTGGCAAGGATTTCCAGGATCTGCAGGGCGCGGTCGACGGACTGGACGCCCCCGCCTTGTGAGTCGGCGTCCTTTTCGGTATCGGGGTCATTGCGTGCGGCCATGATGCCTCGTGTCGTTTTGCCATGTCAGGCGCCGGGCCGGAAGCCTGATGCTGCCTCTTCTTCCTCATCCTAGTCCGACTCAGGTGCCGGACTTTTGCGGCTTCTTTTGGCGGAGCGGCGGCCTTCCCCCACGGGTTCCTGGGATTAAAAGCGGAAGGGCACCCCCGGGCGGGGATGCCCTTCCGGACGCAACGCCCCACCGGGGTGGGCCGGCACCACGTCAAAGTCCGGCGTGGGTTACCACGCCTGCCGGTTGGCGCGGACGTGCCAGCCGGTCCCGGCCGGCGTAGACGTTCAGGCTGGTTCCCCTGCTGAAGCCGACCAGGGTCAGGCCGGTCTCAGCGGCCAGGTCCACGGCCAGGCTCGAGGGGGCGCTCACGGCGGCCAGCACGGGAATGCCGGCCAGGGCGGCTTTCTGGACCAGTTCGAAGGAGGCCCGTCCGGAAACCTGCAGCACGGTCCCGCGCAGGGGCAGCATGTCCTGCCGCAGGGCCCAGCCCACCACCTTGTCCACGGCGTTGTGCCGGCCCACGTCTTCCCGAAGGCACAGCAGTTCGGGCTGTCCTGCCTCATCCACCCGGAACAACCCCGCGGCATGGACGCCGCCGGTCTTCTCGAACAGCGCCTGCGCCTCGCGCAGCCGGTCGGGAAGTTCCGCGAGGACGTCCACGGGAATCCGGAACGGGTCCTGCGCGGCGTCGAAGTGAATGGTCTTACGGACGGCCTCAATGGAATCGGTGCCGCAGATGCCGCAGGAGCTCGAGGTATACACGTGGCGCATGGTGTCCGGCATCGGCACGTCAGGCCGCAACTGGGCTTCGACCACGTTGAACGTCTGCCTGCCTTCGGTTTCGCCTGCGCAGAAGCGGAGGGAGACCAGCTCGTCCTGCCGGCGGATGATGCCTTCGGAGACCAGGAATCCGGCCACCAGGTCAAAATCATCCCCTGGGGTCCGCATGGTGACGGAGAAGGAACGGCCGCCCACCCGTATTTCCAGGGGTTCCTCGGCCGCCAGCACGTCCTCCGTGAACCGGACGGGGTATTCGGTGCCGCTGCTGTCCACCCGGAAGCGGTGGATCCTCCGGCGCTGGGTCATGCGTGCCAAGGCGTATCCTGTCGTCGCTGGTCCGGGCTCCAGGGGAGCGGGAGGTAAGGAACCGGGCCGCCCGAATCGACCCCGGCAGGTGGGACCACCAGCACACCGTCGGCCCTGGCCAGGCCCCGCATCATGCCCGAGCCTGTGTGCTCCGTGGGGAAGGCCAGCCCCTGGATCATTTTGCAGGGCAGGAGCCGGGTCCGGCCTGGCGCGGGTTCGATGTCGTTGCCGGAGACCACCTGGTCAAGTGCCGGCAGGGGCATGTTTCCCAAGGCAGCCAGGAGCGGGGCGCCGATGCTGAGGAGGGCCATCAGGGCGGCCAACGGGTTTCCGGGCAGCCCAACGATGAATCGTCCGTCCGGGAGCTCCGCGAGAACTGCCGGGTGGCCCGGTCGCATGGCCACGCCGTCCAGCAGCAGCCGGCCGCCGAGCGCGGCCACAGCGGCCCGGAAGTGGTCAGTGGCCGACCGGCCGGTTCCGCCGGTGGTGATGGTGACGTCCGCTGGTGTTCCGGCGGAAGCAGGAGCGCCAAGGGCTGCGAGCCACTCGTTGCAGGAGTCCCCGATCCTGAGCGGATCTCCGGGAGTGCCGCCCAGCATGGAAACGATCGTTCCCAGCTGCGGACCGAAGGTGTCCCTGACCTGGCCCGGCGCGGGCACGCCGGAGGTGATCACCTCGGATCCGGTCAGCACGACGGCGACCGACGGTTTGGCCTGGACCTGGACTGTGTCGTGGCCTGCTACCGCGGCCAAGGCCACGTGCGCGGGGTTGAGCACGGTGCCGCGCGGGATGAGCACTTCACCCGCAGTGGCCTCCTCCCCTGCGGGACGGATGTGCTGGGCGCGCCGTGGTTCGCCGGGCTTCGCGTCGGCATTGAGCGAGAGGACCGGCCTGCCGGCAGCAGCCAGGAACACCTGGCCGCTCTCCTTGCGGAGGATGGCCTCGGCGCCGCCGGGTACCAGCCCGCCGGTGGCGATAACAGAAGCCTGGCCCACTGACAGGTGCTGCCCTGGTCCGGTAAGGATCCACGGGCCGGTGCCGTTCACGGCCCAGCCGTCCATGGCGGACGAGGCGTAGTGGGGGAGGCTTTGCAGGGCGGTGACGGCGCGGGTCAGGGTGCGCCCGGTTGCCGCCACGAGGGGTACGTCCACCGGCGCCAACGGGATTGCGCACTCGAAGGCCAACCGGCGTGCCTCGGTCCACCCTGGGGACGCGGCCGGGGCTGCCGGCTGCTGGAAAGCGCCGATGTCGACGGGGAGGTCATGGGTGAGCATCCATGCCGCCTTCCTGGATATTGTGATGCGCTGGGGATGTGGTGGTGCGTGGCACTGCTGCTGCGGACGATCCGCACCGCGTGTCAGGCCTTGACGTAGCCGTTGGGGTTCAGGACGAACTTGGTTGCTGCACCGGCGTCGAATTCCGCGTACCCGCTGGCCGCCTCTTCGAGCGGAATGGCCTTGGCGTTGACGGCCTTGGCAATCTGGACCCTGTTGTGCAGGATGGCCGTCATCAGCTGGCGGTTGTACTTCATCACGGGACACTGGCCGGTGGTGAAGGACAGCGACTTGGCCCACCCGGTGCCCAGGGACAGCGAGAGGGAACCGCGCTGGGCGGACTCGTCGATGCCGCCCGGATCGCCGGTGACGTAGAGGCCGGGGATGCCCAGGGAGCCGCCGGCTGCGGTGAGGTCCATCAGGGAATTCAGCACGGTGGCTGGGGCTTCGTGGGATGCATCCCGGCCGTGGCCGCGGGCCTCGAAGCCAACGGCATCCACGCCGCAGTCCACCTCCGGGATGCCAAGGAGCTGCTCGACCTGGTCCTTCGGGTCCCCCTTGGTGACGTTGACGGTTTCGCAGCCGAAGGACCGGGCCTGGGCCAGGCGTTTCTCGTTCATGTCGCCGACAATGACCACTGCAGCACCGAGGAGCTGGGCGCTCGCTGCCGCGGCAAGGCCTACGGGTCCGGCGCCGGCGACGTAAACGGTGGAGCCGACGCCGACCCCGGCGGTGACGGCGCCGTGGAAGCCGGTGGGGAAGATATCGGAGAGCATGGTCAGGTCCATGATTTTTTCGAGGGCCTGGTCCCGGTCCGGGAACCGCAGCAGGTTCCAGTCGGCGTAAGGGACCAGGACGTATTCGGCCTGGCCGCCCACCCAGCCGCCCATGTCCACGTAGCCGTAGGCGGAGCCGGGGCGGTCCGGGTTCACGTTCAGGCAGATCCCGGTTTTGCCTTCTTTACAGTTCCGGCAGCGGCCGCAGGAGATGTTGAAGGGGACCGAGACGATGTCGCCGACCTTGATGAACTCAACGTCGGGACCCACCTCGATGACTTCCCCCGTGATCTCGTGGCCAAGCACCAGGTCCCGTGGGGCCGTGGTGCGGCCGCGGACCATGTGCTGGTCCGAGCCGCAGATGTTGGTGGTCACGGTGCGCAGGATGGCTCCGTGCGGGACCTTGCGGCCCACGTTGGCAGGGTTGACGCCGGGCCCGTCCCTGAGTTCAAGCGTTGGGTAGTCGGTATCGATGATCTCGACGATGCCAGGTTCCTTAAAAGCGACGGCTCTGTTTCCTGGCATGTGCGCTCCTTTGGGCAGGCGTGGTGCGGGGGCGGGATGTGCCGCCTTGTGCCCGAAAGCGATGCTTCGACGGTCACCTCCCCAGGTTTCAGGCGCCGTAGCGCCGTAACGTCGAAGCATCGTTCACGGGAACGAGGCGGCCCATCACTGGGATGCTGGTATTTCGAGAAGTACCGAATAGATATATCAGTTACATACTATGGCGGCCGTGAAGGCCTGTCCAGAGGTTCCTACCGGCCGTGGATCAGGCTGAGCGCCTCAGCCCGGGCTGCCGGAAGCCGCAGTTCGCCGCGCACGGCTGAAGTGATCGTCTTGGCACCCGGTTTGCGGATTCCCCGCATCGACATGCAGAGATGTTCGCATTCCACCACGGCGATCGCCCCGAGGGGCCGCAGCGAAGTCACCAGGGCATCCACCACCTGGGTGGTGAGCCGCTCCTGGACCTGCGGCCTGCGGGCGTAGACGTCAACCAGCCTGGCCAGCTTGCTCAGCCCCGTAACCAGCCCCTCCGCCGACGGGATGTAGCCAACATGGGCCACCCCGTGGAAGGGCACCAGGTGATGCTCGCAGGTTGAGTAGAAGGGAATGTCCTTGACGATGACCATTTCGCCATGGCCAAGGTCGAAGGTTTTATCCAGCACGGCCAGGGGATCCTCGTGGAGGCCGCCAAACATTTCCCCTGCCGCCCGGGCCACCCGGGCAGGTGTGTCCACCAGGCCGGGCCTGTCAGGGTCCTCGCCGATGGCCAGCAGGTATTCGCGGATGGCCCGTTCCGCGCGGACCAGGTCCACGCCCTTGGTGGGCAGGGCCGTCGCCGTGGCGGCGCTCATTGTCCGGCCCTTTCGAGGCGGACGACGACCGACTTGGACGTGGGGGTTCCGCTGGTGTCCGCCACCGATTCCAGCGGCACCAGGACGTTGGTTTCGGGATAGTAGGCGGCCGCGCACCCCTTGGGGGTGGAATACGAAACGATGCGGAAGTTCTCCGCGCGGCGCTCGATGCCCTGGAATTCGGAGATCAGGTGGACCATCTCGCCGTCAGCGAAGCCCAGCTCTGTGATGTCGTTTTCGTTGACCAGGACCACGCGCCGGCCGCCATGGATCCCGCGGTAGCGGTCGTCCTTGCCGTAGATGGTGGTGTTGTACTGGTCGTGTGAGCGCAGTGTCTGGAGGATAAGCCGGCCCTCGGGGACCTTGAGGTACTCCAGTTCATTGCCCGTGAAGTGCGCCTTGCCGGAGGCAGTGTCGAACTTCCTGGCATCCCGGGGCGGGTGCGGCAGGACGAACCCGCCCGGATGCTGGATCCGTGCCTCGAAGTCCTCGAAACCGTCAAAGACGGCTTCGATGTGCTTCCGGATCAGGGTGTAATCGTCCCGGAGCGAAAGCCAAGCGGCTTTGGGGGTGTTGGGCAGCGGGATGTTGTTGCTGTCGGTGAAGAGTTTCGCGGCGAGGTTGCAGACAATCGCCACCTCGGAGTGGAGATGCTCGCTGGCAGGCTTGATGCGTCCGCGCGAGGCGTGGACGGCGCTCATGGAATCCTCCACGGTGACCCGCTGGTCGCCGGTGGCCTGGGTGTCTTTTTCCGTGCGCCCAAGGGTCGGCAAGATCAGGGCCCGCTGGCCCGTGGACACATGGGAGTGGTTCAGTTTGGTGGAGATCTGTACGGTCAGGCGTGTGTTGGCCAGGGCCTGCTCCGTGACCTCGGAATCCGGCGCTGCCCTGACAAAGTTGCCACCCATTCCCACAAACACGCGGACTTTGCCGTCGCGCATGGCACGGATGGCTGCCACGGTATCAAAGCCGTGTTCCCGGGGGGAGCGGAACCCGAACTCGTGGTCCAGCCGGTCGTGGAATGCCTCCGGCATCTTCTCGAAGATGCCCATGGTGCGGTCGCCTTGGACGTTCGAATGGCCACGGACCGGGCACACTCCGGCGCCGGGCTTGCCGATGTTGCCCTGGAGCAGCAGGACGTTGACGACATCCTTGAGGGTGGGGACGGAATGCTTGTGCTGCGTCAGGCCCATGGCCCAGCAGACGATCGTGGCGCTTGAGGCCAGGAGCCGCTCGCCGGCCGCGTGGATCTGCTCCAGTGTCAGCCCGGTGGCCTCAACGATGTCATCCCATTCGGCCTTTTCGAGGTATCGCAGGTAATCATCAAGGCCCACCGTGTGGTCATTGATGAATCCGTGGTCCAGGACGGTGGACAGGCCGGGGGTGTTCCGGCCCTGCGCCTCGGCCTCGAGGAGGTACTTGCCCAGCCCCTGGAACAGGGCCTGGTCACCGCCGGCCCGGATCTGCAGGAAGTCGTCCGTCAGCTGGATGCCCTTGACCATGCCGGAGACGTGCTGCGGGTTTTCGAAGTGCAGCAGGCCTGCCTCGGGGAGCGGGTTGACGGAGATGATGTACGCGCCGTTTTTCTTCGCCTTCTCCAGTGCGCTGAGCATCCGCGGGTGGTTGGTCCCCGGATTCTGGCCGGCCACAAAAATCAGCGACGCTGTCTCCAGGTCGTGCAGGCTGACGGAACCCTTGCCGATCCCGATGGTTTCAACGAGGGCCGAGCCGGAGGACTCGTGGCACATGTTGGAACAGTCCGGCAGGTTGTTGGTGCCCAGCCCGCGCACCAGGAGCTGGTACGCGAACGCTGCTTCATTCGAAGTCCGGCCGGAGGTGTAAAACACCGCCTGGTCGGGATTGTCCATGTCCCTCAGTTCCTGGGCCACCAGGTCGTAGGCTTCGTCCCATGCGATGGGCCGGTAGTGGGTGGCACCCGCATCCAGGAACATCGGGTGGGTCAGGCGGCCCTGCTGGCCCAGCCAGTAGTCGTCGCGTTCCTTCAGGCTGGCGATGGAGTGCTGGGCGAAAAACTCCGGGGTGACGCGCCGGCGGGTACCCTCTTCGGCCACGGCTTTGGCGCCGTTTTCGCAGAACTCGGCAGCGTTGCGTTTCTCGTGTTCAGGCCACGCGCAGCCCATGCAGTCGAAGCCGTCCACCTGGTTCACGGCCAGCAGCGTCTGCACGCTGCGCAGCGGTCCCATCTGCTGGAGCGAAATTTTCAGGGCGTTGGCGACGGCGGGTATGCCGACTGCCGTTTTTTTGGGTTTGGTCAGAGTCAGCTTTGACTCATCGATGTTGTCGCGGGGGGCCTTCGAAGCCATGTGGACTATCCCTTCAGGTCCGGGCGGGAAAAATCGGGTCGGGGGCGGTGCCGGTCGGCAAAGCCAGGGGAGCGCCCTGGAGGAGTCCGGGCAGATTGTGGAAGTCGTTAAAGGCGTACACATTGAAGCCGGCAAACAAGGGGTCCCCTGCCAGTTCCCGGTGGAGGTCGCGGATCAGTTGGGAACTGTCATAGTGCAGGAGGTCATGCCGCTTCCACAGTGCGCGGGCCATGCCGGTCCCGCGGGCCAGCTTGAGGGAGCGGCCCACCCCCAGGCGTGCGCCCATGGTCAGGAGCTTTTTGGTGGAAACCGGGCCCGGTACGCCCACCCAGACAGGCAGCTCGATTCCGCTGCTGCGGAGCGTCCTGAAGTACTGGCCGATGGTCTTCGCGGAGAAGCACATCTGCGTGACCATGCAGGAGGCCAGGGGCGCCTTGGCTTCAAGGCTGTGCTTCAGCTGGTCCGCGCTGAGCCCGGGGTGGCCCTCGGGGTAGCCGGCGATGCCCACGGACATGTCAGGTGAAAAGGCCTTGATGGCTTCGAGAAGCTGCCCGCTCCACGCGTAAGGACCGGCAGGGCTCCGGCGGTCGCCGGCAACAGCGAACAAGTCCTGGATCCCGGCGGCCTGCAACTGCTCCAGCATCCCGGTCAGTCCGACATGGCTGGTGATGCTCCGCGCAGCGAGATGGGGCACCGTCCGGTAGCCGTGCGCGGCGAGCTCGATTGACGCCGCGACGGTCCGCTCGGGGCCGTGGTGCGGAAGGCATGTCACGCTGACCAAACCGGGCGCTCCGAAAACGGCGGGGAGCCGCTCCAGCAGGTCGGCAGAGGGAGCGACTTCCAGCCGCACCTGCGGCACAGCTCCGTGGCTCATCGTTCTCCGTTCTTTGGTGGACCTGGGCTGCCTCCAGTGTGCGGCAACCGGCACATTTGCAAAGGCAATCCTGACATTTCTATCCGGATTTATTGATATATTAGATCTGGGAATACTATGTTCCTGGAGCGTCCCAGTCAAGGCTCCGTCATACGGTCGAAGGGACCTGAACGTGAACAGCAGCAGCGGACTACCCGTCGAAACCGGCGGCGCTGAGGTGCCGCCACGCCAGGACGACGAGACTTTTGCCGACTACGCCTACCGGGTTCTTTGCGATGAACTGATCGTCCTGGACATCAAGCCGGGAGAGCCGCTCAACGACGACGTTATCTCCCGGCGGCTCGGTGTTGGCCGCACGCCGATCCGGGAAGCCATGAAACGGCTGGAAGGCGATCACCTGGTGGTGGCTTACCCTCGCCGGGGGACGTTCGCCTCCGGAGTGGATATTACGGACATGGCCGAAATCTCCGAGATCCGTCAGCTGCTGGAACCAGCCGCAGCGGCGCGGGCCGCGCGGGTGGCCTCGCCCAGGGTGAAGCAGGAACTGAAGGAGTTCGCCCGGGAGGTGGACCAGCTCCTGGCCGGCCGGTTGGCGCAGCGGGACCTTATGCGCCTGGACATGAGGGTCCACCGGACCATCTACCGGGCGGCGGGGAGCCGGCACCTGGAAGACGTCCTGATCCGCTACGACAACCTGGCCACCAGGATCTGGAGCCTCGTCCTGGAAAAGCTGCCTCCGGTCTCGGAACACATTGCCCAACACATCGAGCTGCTTGAATGCATCGCCGATGGAGACGTTGAAGCCTCTGCCCGGCTGACCGCCAAGCACGTCTCTGAATTCGAGAACCTGATCCGGGCGGTCCTCTAAGCCACGGGAAGCCGGCCGGCCAGTGACTGCGCCCGGGCGGCCTCTGCAGTGTGCAGCAGCAGCAGCGCCGTGGTGACGGAGCCGACGCCCCCGGGAACGGGAGTCAGCGCAGCTGCGACGCCCCGGACGCTTGTTTCATCCACATCGCCCACCAGGGATCCGTCGGCCAGGACGTTGGTCCCGACGTCGATCACTACTGCCTTGGCAGACACGTGGCCGCCGGTCAGCAGGCCCGTCCGTCCGGCGGCGACCACCACGATGTCAGCAGCCCTGGTGTACGTCTCCAAAGGACCCGACTTCGAGTGGCACACCGTGATGGCGGCGTCCCTTTCGAGCAGCAGCAGGGCCAGCGGCTTTCCCACCACAGCGGAACGGCCAACCACAACAACGTTCCGCCCCGCCACGGGGATGTCGTAGTGGTCAAGGATCTCCACCACGGCGCGTGCGGTGGCAGGAGCGAACGCCGGCTGGCCTACGGCCAGGCGGCCCAGGCTCAAGGGGTTCGCACCGTCGACGTCCTTCTCCGGGGCGATCAGGCCCACCAGCTCATCGATCCGGACGCCCCGGGGCAGGGGGGTCTGCAGGATGATGCCGTTGACGGACGGCTCAGAGCTCAAGTCCCCCAGCACGCTGGCCAGTACCTGCTCGGTGGCGTCGTGGCCCAGGTCAATGATCCGGCAGCCGACGCCGGCGCGTTCCGCTGCCCGCTCGATGGACCGGACGTACCAGTGCGTTGATTCGTCGTCCGTGGCCACCACAACAGCGAGGGTAGGGTGCAGGCCGTCGTTTTCCAGGGCGCGGGCTTCGTCCTGGGCCCGCTGCTTGATCAGCCCGGCCAGGCTCTTCCCGGAGAGCAATGCAGTGTTCAACTGAGGATCCTTTCGCGGACGCGTGCCACGAGCCTGTCCGCGGCCAGGACGGTCTTTTCTTCGAGTCCGTCTGTTTGTTCCGACAGCGCCGTGCGCACCCCGGGGTCCTTGATGGCCACGACGTTGATGTCGATGTTGATGCGGGCGGTGGTTGCGGCTGCCCGTGCGGCGTCGGCAGCGGCGGCGATGTCGCTGATGACGCTGGCGTTGGCTACCTCGAACAGTTCGGCTGCAAGGTCCACCACTTCTCCGGCGAGCGTAATGAGCTGCGCGGGGGTCCGGGCAGCCCGGACGAGGGCGTCCCGGATTCCCGCCGCCTTCGCGGTTTTGAGTGCCTCGGTATCGGTGGGGAGCTTGTAGGCGTCAATGACGCCCTGGAAGGCGACCTCGTCGGCGTCGGCAAGGTGCAGGGCCTCATCGCGGAGCCGGTCGGCAACTTCAATGATGCGCTGCACGGTCCCGGCGTGCTGCTCGTACTTGCCGCCGGTGGTGTAGCGGCCAACCATGGCGACCAGCGCGGCGCCCTGGGCAGCGTGAAGTGCCGCTGCTGCGCCTCCGCCGGGAGTCGGCTGGCGGGCCGCAAGCCTGGCGAGATAATCGGAGATTGTTTCTGAACTGATCATGGGTCCGTTCCTGGCTGGGGCTGGGTATGCCCGAAGGGAAGGGACGCGGCGCGGACCCCGGTTGCGAGGGGAGGGTCCGCGCCGCGTCCCTGGTGGATGGCCCTGCGGACTGTTAGCCGCGGAGCCTGGACATGGTGGGGTCGTACAGCGGATCAGCCGTAACGGTGGCCTGGATACGCCGGCCGAAGTACTCAATTTCCACGGCGTCTCCCACGGACACCGCAGCCGGCAGGTAGGCGTAGGCGATTGGCTTGGCAACGGTGTAGCCGTAGGCCGCGCTG
Source organism: Pseudarthrobacter sp. MEB009 (assembly GCF_030208875.1). Lineage (NCBI taxonomy): Bacteria > Bacillati > Actinomycetota > Actinomycetes > Micrococcales > Micrococcaceae > Pseudarthrobacter > Pseudarthrobacter sp. MEB009. Next base: position 4,733 of record NZ_JARVTC010000006.1, on the reverse strand, counting down.
GTGACGTAGCCAACTGCCTGGTCCTTGTAGAACACCGGTTCCTTGCCCAGCACAATGCTGCGTCCGTCGTCGACGGTCAGGCAGCGGAGCCGGCGGGTGGAGCTCTCCTCGGAGCGGCCTTCCAGCGCGGCCTTTCCGACGAAGTCGTCCTTGGTCATCTTCACGGCGAAGCCAAGGCCGGCTTCGTAGGGATCGTGCTCGGTGGTCATGTCGGTGCCCCATGAGCGGTAGCCCTTTTCCAGGCGCAGTGAGCTGAACGCGGCGCGGCCTGCGGCGATGACGCCGAACGGCTGGCCAGCCTTCCACAGAGCGTCCCAGAGGCGCTGGCCGTTGTCTGCGCTGGTGTACAGTTCCCAGCCCAGTTCGCCAACGTAGGACAGGCGCATGGCGGTGACGGTGACGCCGCCGATGACGACCTTCTTGGACCGGAAGTAGCGCAGGCCGTCGTTGGAGAAGTCGTCGTTGCTGACGGTGCCGATGAGGTCCCGGGCGAGGGGGCCCCAGAGGCCGATGCAGCAGGTCCCGCCGGTGGTGTCGCGGACCTGGACCCAGTCGCTGGCCGTGCCGTTTTCGGTCTGGTGGCGGGCGGCCCGCTCGAAGTAGGCGGTGTCGATGTTTCCGTTGGCGCCGAGCTGGAACGTGTCTTCGCTCAAACGGGCCACGGTGATGTCGCTTCGGACGCCACCGGCGTGGTCCAGCAGGAGGGTGTAGGTGACGGCGCCGGGCTTCTTGGACATGTCGGCGGTGGTCAGCTCCTGCAGCAGCTTCATGGCTCCGGGGCCGGAGACCTCGAGGCGCTTGAGCGGGGTCATGTCGTACATGGCCACTGCCGTACGGGTCTTCCACGCTTCCGCGGCGGCGATGGGTGAGCTGAACATGGCCGACCAGGCGTCGCGGGCCGGCGGCTGCCAATCGGCAGGCATCTCCTTGAGGAGGTCGGCGTTGGCTTCGAACCAGTAGGGACGCTCCCAGCCGGCGCCTTCGAGGAAGACTCCGCCCAGGGCCTTGTGCCTGGCGTGGAACGGGCTCACCCGGAGGTTGCGCGGGGAAAGCTTGGGCTGCAGCGGGTGCAGGACGTCGTAGATTTCCACGAAGTTCTGCTGGGAGGTTTCACTGACGTATTCGGGGGTCAGCTGGACCTCTTCGAAGCGGTGGATGTCGCAGTCACCGAGGTCGATGGAGGACTTGCCGGTGGTCAGCAGTTCGGCCACGGCGCGGGCGATGCCGGCGGAGTGGGTTACCCACACGGCTTCGGCGACGAAGAAGCCGTCCAGTTCCTTCGACTCGCCCACCAGCGAACCGCCGTCGGGGGTGAATGAGAAGATGCCGTTGAAGCCGTCTTCGATTTCGCTTTCCCGCAGGGCAGGAAGCAGCTGCTTGGTGGCTTCCCATGCCGGGAGGAAGTCCTCGAGCGTGAAGTCGAGCCGGGAAGGCATGTTGTGTTCGCTGATGCTGCTGGGCTCGTACTTGCCCAGCTCGTCCAGGTCCACGGGCATGGGCCGGTGGGCGTAGGAGCCGATACCGTAGCGGTCGCCGTGCTCGCGGTAGTAGAGGTCCTGGTCCTGGTGGCGGAGGATCGGCAGCGTGGCGCCGTTCGGCAGCGGGTTGCGGCCCTCCTGCGCGGGGACCGGAGTGGTTTTGACGTACTGGTGGGCCAGGGGAAGGAGCGGGACCGACATGCCGATCAGTTCGCCGACCTTTGCGCCCCAGAATCCGGCGCAGGAGACCACGATGTCAGCCGGGATCACGCCGTCGGGCGTCTCGACGCCCGTGACCCGCTGGCCGGACTGTTCGATGCCGGTGACCTCTGTGTTGCCCAGGTACGTTACGCCGGCGGCTTCGGTCCGCTTGATCAGCAGCTGCACGGCGCGCGCGGCGTTGGCCAGGCCATCGGAGGGAACGTGGAGGCCGCCCAGGATGTCCTCGTCGTTGATCAGGGGGTAAAGCTCCTTGCACTCGGCGCGGCTGAGGATCTTGCCTTCGATGCCCCAGGCAGCGGCATAACCGAGCTTGCGCTTGAGGTCGGTCAGGCGGGTCTCCGTGGTGGCCACTTCCAGGCCGCCCACCTGGTTAAAGCAGCTGACGCCGTCTTCAGTGAGGGAAAGGAGCTTCTCCACGGTGTACTTGGCGAACAGTGCCATGGACTTGGAAGCGTTGGTCTGGAAGACCAGGCCGGGGGCGTGGGACGTGGAGCCGCCCGGCATGTTGAGGGGACCCTGGTCCAGGACCGTGATGTTGTTCCACCCGCGGGTGACAAGTTCGTCGGCGAGGTTGGTGCCAACGATTCCAGCTCCGATGATGACAATGCGAGGCGTCGATGCCATGTGGTTTCTCCTGCTGATGTTCGTGTGTGGGCGATGCCGGGTTTTGCTGGTGGTTACCGGAATACCACGGTGCTGGTTTGGTCCAGCAGCACGCGGTGTTCACAGTGCCAGCGCACGGCACGGGACAGGGCCAGTGCTTCCGCATCCTGACCGATGGTCGAAAGGGTGGTGGGTCCGTACGTGTGGTCCACCCGGATGACTTCCTGCTCGATGATCGGGCCCTCGTCCAGGTCCGCAGTGACGTAGTGCGCCGTGGCACCGACGAGCTTGACGCCACGGTCGTAGGCCTGGTGGTAAGGCCGGGCGCCCTTGAAGCCGGGGAGGAAGGAATGGTGGATGTTGATGGCCCTTCCCTCCAGGGAGCGGCAAAGGTCGTTGGAAAGCACCTGCATGTAGCGTGCCAGCACCACGAGGTCGATGTGGTGCTCGTCCACCAGGTCCAGCAGCTGACGCTCCGCGTCCGCCTTCGTGTCAGGCGTCACCGGGATGTAGACGAACTCGAGTCCGGCGGCCTCCGCCATTGCCCGGTGGGTTTCGTGGTTGGAAACCACCAGGACGAGGTCCCCGCCCAGGCTGCCACCGCGCCAGCGGAAGATCAGGTCATTGAGGCAGTGGCCGAACTTTGAGACCATGACCAGGACGCGCTGCTTGGTTTGGTCATGGAAGCTGAACTTCATGTCGAACCGCTCAGCGATGGGCCGGAACTCTTCTTCGAGCTGGTCCGGCGAGTACGCAGAGGTTTGGGAAAAAGCAGTGCGGAGGTGCAGTGTCTGGCGCAGGCCGTCGTCGAACTGCTGGTGCTCGTCGATGTTGAAGCCGCGTTCAAACAGGAAGGTGGTGACTGCCTGCACGATGCCAGCGCGTTCGCCGCACGACAGTGTGAGCACGAACTTCTGCACCGGCGTCTCCGATGCTGCATGAGGCTTGGTCAGGGTGCTTGCAGATGAGCCGGTATCCACGAGGGTCACGGGTCCTCCTTCAGATATATTCCTAGGTTCTAAACTGATATATTAGAATTGTGACCTAGCGTATACTGGTCATTGGGTGCGGTCAATAGGCATTCGTGACCCAAGGGAAGAGGGGGTGCCGCCGTGGCATTTGAATATCTGGCATTTGCGGATGCAACAGTTGGAAAGTCGCTGGCGGACGTTGCGTACGCCAAGATCCGGGACCGCCTGGTGATGCTGGATATCAAGCCCGGCGACCTGCTTAACGACGACCTCCTCGCCAAGGACCTTGGCGTGGGGCGCACACCCGTGCGGGAGGCCCTGAAGCGCCTCGAGCTGGACCGCCTGGTGGTCACCTACCCCCGCCGCGGAACCTTCGCCACGAGGGTGGAGGTGACGGACCTTGCGTTCATCTCCGAGATCCGGGCCCAGCTGGAGCCCCTGGCTGCTGCCCGTGCAGCGCGGGTGGCGTCGCCGGCAACCCGGGCGCACCTGCGCAGCGTGGTGGCCGAGGTCGAAGCCTATGACGTGGGCTCCGCCTCGGTGGTGGAGACCCTGCGCCTTGACGCCAGTGTCCACCGGGGTATCTATGCGGCGGCAGCAAACCCGCACCTGGAGGATGTCCTGATCCGGTACGACAACCTTGCCACCCGGATCTGGTGCATGGTCCTTGACCGGCTGCCGGATCTCTCCCACCATGTCCGGGAGCACCTGGACCTCCTGGCTGCCGTGATTGACGGCGATGAGGACAGGGCGGCCGAGCTGGCGCGCGTCCACGTCAGCGGCTTTGAACATGCTGTCCGGCAGGCACTCTTCGCCGCGTAGGCCGGGGCATGGAAAGCTGTTGACACCCCTCTTGGCGGGTAGGATACTTGATCTCCGAACTAATATATCAAAAGGATATTAGACCCGAGACCAGGAGAAATCATGGTTGGTGTACCTCTTACCGGCGGCAGCCGGGTGAAGCGCGGCATGGCCGAGATGCTCAAGGGCGGCGTCATTATGGACGTTGTCAACGTTGAACAGGCCCGCATCGCCGAGGACGCCGGTGCCGTGGCCGTGATGGCCCTGGAACGCGTTCCGGCCGACATCCGCGCCCAGGGCGGCGTCTCCCGCATGTCCGATCCCGACATGATTGACGCCATCATCGATGCCGTGTCCGTCCCGGTCATGGCCAAGGCCCGGATCGGCCACTTTGTCGAAGCCCAGGTCCTGCAGTCCCTCGGTGTTGACTACATCGACGAATCCGAGGTCCTGACCCCGGCCGACTACGTCAACCACATCGACAAGTGGAACTTCAGGGTCCCGTTCGTCTGCGGCGCCACCAACCTGGGTGAGGCACTGCGGCGCATCAACGAGGGCGCGGCGATGATCCGGTCCAAGGGCGAGGCCGGCACCGGCGACGTATCCAATGCCACCGGCCACATGCGCCAGATCCGTTCCGAGATCGCCAAGCTCGCGG